>NZ_RZSU01000001.1:0-223257 GCF_003997585.1 Mesorhizobium sp. M5C.F.Cr.IN.023.01.1.1
CCTTGCCGTTAACCCGAAAGATGAGCGCTCTCCAGCCGTCTCTGCCATCCGCAACCTGATCCCCAGGGTCGTCAGGACATTGATCGAGAGCGGACACTGGTCAGCCATGGCTCCGGAACGGGTTTAGGCCATCCTTCAAACCAAGCTCTTCCGCTGCTATCGCCGCGCTCCTTGGCGGTTGCCTGGGCGATATCCATCTGTATTCGAGATGGTTTTGCTCGACATTCCATATTTGACCGGGCGGGACCATCGCGATGAAACTGAAGGAAGCGAGCCTATGGTCGGGATATCGGCTGGTATCGCACTGAATTCAGCCAAGCGGAGCACGCTATGTCCCACGCCACGAGCTATGAGCTCTTTATCAACGGCAAATGGCGAGCCGCTAACAACAGAGCCACGTTGCCCGTTATTAACCCGGCGACGGAGAAGGTATTTGGCTCGGTGGCCTCGGCGACGGTCTCGGATCTGGATGAGGCCCTCGCTTCGGCCGAGCGCAGCCGCAAGGCCTGGTCCTCGCGGCCTGTAAAAGAGCGCGGCGAGATCCTTGTGGCAGCCGCCAGGATCCTTGCCACAAAGGCAGGAGACGCAGCAAAGGATCTATCGGCTGAACAGGGAAAGACGATTGCAGAGGCGACCGGTGAGTACGCGCGCGCTGTCGAAACGCTGGAGTGGAACGGCACCCACGCCGAAAAGCTGTCGGCCCCGATTCCGTTGGGCCGTAACAGGATGATCGTCCCGGAGCCCCTCGGTGTCGTTGCTGCCTTCACGCCTTGGAACTATCCCGCCGTTCTCATCGCCCGCAAGCTCGCCCCTGCGCTGGCAGCAGGCTGTCCGGTCATTCTTAAAGGTGCGGAAGAGACGCCGAGCGCCGCCGTTCATATCGTAGAAGCCTTGCGCCATGCGGGTGTCCCGGACGGCGTGGTCAATCTCGTTTTCGGTGTACCGGTGCATATTTCCCGCCATCTCCTCAGTTCCTCAATCGTGAAGGTCTTGACTTTCACGGGCTCCACGGCAGTCGGAAAACAGCTGGCCTCGCTCGCCGCGAATAATTTGCAGCGCTGCGTCCTTGAACTCGGTGGACACTCCCCCGTCGTTGTGTGCGCGGATGCGGACCTAGCACAGGCGGTCCCCGCCATATCGGAATACAAGTTCGAATGCGCGGGCCAGAGCTGCAACGCGCCGAGCAGGATTCTCGTCGCGCGGAATCTCTATCAGGAATTCCTATCCCGAATGACGGAAGCCGCCCGTAAAATCAAGATCGGTCCACCGGACGACCCGGCGACCGAGATGGGCCCCATGGCGAACGCGCGGCGAATTGAAGCCATGCAGCGTCTGATCCAGGATGCGGTCGATCGCGGCGCCCGCATTGAGACTGGTGGCACCCGCCTCGACCTGCCCGGTTTTTACTGGCCGCCAACCATCCTGACAGGGGTGCCAAAAGATGCCAAAGTGCTTCATGACGAGCCGTTCGGACCGATCCTCATCGTGGCGCCGTTCGACACGATGGAGGAGGCGATCGAAGAAGCTAACGCCACTGAGTATGGCTTGGCCGCCTACTTCTTCACCGACGCCGCCAATGCGAAACGGGCGCTGATCGATGGTCTTTCGGCGGGCGCTGTCAGCGTGAATTACCTGAAGGGGGTTTCGGCAGATGCGCCGTATGGAGGCATTAAACAGAGCGGCTATGGATACGAAGGGGGTGAGCAAGGGGTGCGGAGCTTCCAAAGCCTGAAAATGGTTAATGGCCTCGGCTCATTTGGATGAGATCCGGTGGGAAATAGATCGCGGATCATCGCTGGCAAGGACATCACAAGGAGCGTTGCAGACGCTCTTCAGTATATCTCATACTACCATCCTCCAGATTATGTCCGGTCTCTTTCGCAGGCATATGCGCGCGAACAGAGCCCGTCGGCGAAGAATGCTATCGGGCAGATTTTGCTGAACTCGCGCATGGCGGGCTTCGGACGGCGCCCGATCTGCCAGGACACCGGTCTTGTGGTGGTCTTTGCAAAGGTCGGCATGGGGGTCCGCATTAAATCAGCGGCGAGTTTCGCCGACCTCGTGAATAGGGGCGTTCGCCAAGCATATCTCGACCCGGACAATCCCCTCCGACCATCGATCGTCTCGGATCCGCTTGGCCGACGGGTGAACACTCGTGACAACACGCCGGCAGTCGTCCACGTGGACCTCGTGCCTGGTAACCAGATTGAAATCACCATCGCAGCCAAAGGGGGCGGGTCCGAAAACAAGGCGCGTTTCACCACCCTTAATCCCAGCGCGTCCGTTGCCGACTGGGTGGTTGACACCGTTTCGACCCTTGGCAGCGGATGGTGCCCACCCGGCCTTATCTCGGTCGGCATCGGCGGCAGCGCTGAAAAGGCCATGCTGCTGGCCAAGGAGGCCATGAACGAACCCATCGATATGTTGGAACTGACAGCCAAAGGGCCATCAAGCGCGGAGGAGGCACTACGGATTGAGCTTTATGAGCGAATCAATGGGCTTGGCATCGGCGCTCAGGGCCTGGGCGGCCTGACAACAGTCGTGGACGTCAAGGTTGCAACCTATCCTACGCACGCCGCGTCGAAGCCAGTCGCGCTCATTCCACAATGCGCCGCCAACCGGCACCTGACGTTTACATTGGACGGCACAGGGCCGGTCCAGCTCCAGCCGCCTGACCTTTCTGAATGGCCACAGATCGGAAATGAAGAATTGCACACTGCTGAGGTCAGGCGGGTCAACCTCGATGCGCTCACAAAGGAAGAGACGGCATCATGGCGTTGCGGGGAAACCCTTCTTCTGTCCGGAAAGATGCTGACCGGCCGGGACACCGCCCACAAGCGAATGGTCGATTTGATCGATGCCGGCGAGCAGCTTCCCGTAGATCTGCGGGGTCGCGTGATCTACTACGTCGGACCCGTCCGCGCGGTGAGGGATGAGGTTGTCGGGCCGGCTGGCCCAACAACCTCGAGCCGAATGGACAGTTTTACTGAAAAGATGCTCGCCGAGACGGGGACATATGCGATGGTCGGCAAGGCCGAGAGGGGCCCGGCGGCCATCGAGTCAATTGTGAGACACAGAACGCCCTATCTCATCGCAGTGGGTGGTGCTGCGTACCTGATTTCAAAATCGATCAAGACCGCGCGGATCGTGGCCTTTGAAGACCTGGGCATGGAAGCCATCTATGAATTCGAGGTGCAGGACATGCCAGTCATCATGGCTGTCGATGTTGAAGGAAACTCTATTCATAATTCCGGGCCAATCGAGTGGCGTAAGCGCATGGCCGCCGATACGATCGCCCGCAACATCGGCGTTTGATTATTCCCGTTAGGCCAATTAGTCCTGTGTCGGCTACGCAGAGACTATCAAAGGACAGTGAGAAGCGTTGTCTTTGTATCGGGCAAGCTGTGCGCATGGGCTTATGCCTACACCAGCATCGCCTGCGACGAAGGCAACGCTGGGCTGGCACGACCGGACCATGGATGCAATTGGCGGCAGACCCTAGGCAGACTAAACGTAAAGCCATACTCAGCCCGGCAATCCCATGAAGTCGAAACTCAACACAGTTCGCCTGGACGCTTGGGACCTTCGGATCCTCGCGGAGCTTCAGACAGACGGTCGGATATCGAAGAGCGAACTGGCGAAGCGCGTTCACCTCTCCGCGTCGGCTTGCTCGGAGCGGCTCCGCATACTCGAAACAGCAGGGATTATCGAAGGCTATTGCGCGCGGCTGAGTCCATCCCTCACCGGGGGCGTGATTTTCGTGATGGTGGAGGTCGTGCTGGATCGTCACCGCCTCGAAGACCAAAGACACTTTGAGACGGCAATTCAAGGCATCTCCGAAATTTTGGACTGCTGGGCGATCGGGGGCCGGGTAGATTACCTGATGCGCGTTGCAGCTCCTTCTATGGCTGCCTACCAGGAATTCATGGAGGGTTTGCTACAGGTTGGACTCGGGATCGATCAATATTACAGCCTCATAGTGACGAAATCCGTAAAATCCAATTCGCCCATTCCCTTGTCCGCGCCAAGACAACGCTGAGTTGTCCGTGTTTTCCACGGAGATTGACGCAACTTCCGTGATTTCATCGGCCGCGGACGTACATTGCCGTGGAACGTGAAGTGTGTCCGTCGGTATAGTAGCTCTCGACGAGCGGGGACTGAGTGTTCTCCGCCGGGCAATAAACGGGAGAGCGACAATGAGCCTGACCAATCTGGGAACCAAGCAAGTCCAAGAAAAGGATCGGACCTTCGTCTTTCATCCGTCCACGCACTTGGCAAAACACAGCCGCGGCGAGACACCAAACCGGATCATGGCCGGAGCGGAAGGTGTCTACATTTGGGATACTGAAGGCCGAAAGAGCCTCGACGGTTTTGGTGGGCTCTACTGCGTCAACATGGGATATGGATGCACAGAGATCGCTGACGCCATAGCCAAGCAAGCGCACGAGCTACCGTTCGCTCATGTCTATGCCAGCCAAGGCACGGAGCCCGTTGCCCGCTTAGCGGAGGCCGTGGTCGAATATTTCGGGCAGAACATGCAAAGAGTTTATTTTGGCCTTTCCGGTTCCGACGCTAACGAGACCAATATCAAGCTCGTCTGGTATTATAACAACGTTCTCGGGCGCCCCGAAAAGAAGAAGATCATCTCGCGACATCGCGGTTATCACGGTTCCGGCCTGGTCACTGGAAGTTTGACCGGTCTTCCGTTCTTCCATAAGTTTTTCGACCTGCCTTTGAATCTGGTACGCCACACAACGACCCCACATTACTATCGGCAGGCGCATGAGGGCGAAACCGAAGAAGCCTTTTCCAAACGCTGCGCCGACGAACTCGAGGCCCTTGTTCTTGCCGAGGGCCCGGAAACTGTTGCGGCCTTTATCGGAGAACCGGCACTTGGGACTGGCGGCATCGTTCCGCCCCCAAGGGGGTACTGGGCGGCTATTCAAGAGGTGCTGGATAGGCACGATATCCTGCTGATCGCCGATGAAGTCGTTTGTGGCTTCGCGCGAACCGGCGAGAAATTCGGCTCGCACCTCTATGGGATGCGCCCGGATTTCGTCACCATCGCCAAGGGCGTTAGTTCCGCCTACCTCCCAATTTCCGGGTCAATTATTGGCGACCGCGTCTGGTCTGTCCTGGAAGAAGGAACCGAGAAGAATGGACCTCTCGGCCATGGCTGGACATATTCAGGGCATACGCTTTGCGCGGCGGCCGCACTTGCCAACATTCAAGTACTTAAGGAAAGAAAGATCCTGGAGCATGTCCAGGATGTCGGGCCGTATTGGCTTTCCCGCATGAAAGCCGAATTGGAGGGACATCCCATTGTCGGCGAAGTTCGCGGCGTTGGAATCCTGTCAGCAGTAGAGCTGATGCGGGATCCCAAGGCGCGCGTACCGTTTGAGCCCGAGCTGCAGGTCGGCGCGCGTGCCGCCGCTGCTCTGCTTGAAAACGGTGTCATCGGCCGCGCCATGCCGCATGGCGATATCCTCGGCTTTGCACCGCCACTGATCATCACCCGGGCCGAAATCGACATCATCGTCGATGCGACGGCGAAGTCAGTTGACACGACGTACCGCGCCTTGAAGGCGGAAGGCGCCGTATAATCTTCGTGAGCGCCAAACGACTTGTTTGCTGCTGTCGTCCGGTCCTCCCATTTGACCGCTGGCGTTGCGCGGCGAGCCCTGCCGGTGTACCTCCCCGCCGGCAGGGCGTATTTCTGAGACGTTGCAGGTCCACCACATCGCGCCAGTGAATGGATGCTGAGAAGAACAATTATGCTTCGTAAGAAACGCTTATGATGCCGAGCACCCGGACTTGCTTCCACCCCTAAGCAAGTTGCCGAAGACCCAGTGAAGGTTCTGACAAGGGCAGACATGCAATCTGTCTTCGAAAGATTTTTTGGAACAGCTTTCGGATGGCGACGATGAGGTCGATTTCCACAGCGCCTTGGCCTATGTGACCTCACGACTCGACCTACTCGCCTTAACGTGTTGAGAGCTCATTAACTGCTCCTCCGCGGTATCGACGGTTCCGTCGATGGTTGCGTGCGCCTCCTGCCCTCCACAGGGCCGACTATGCTTTGCGACATTTTCCGGCTGTTGGAAGGAAAGACGGCGCTGAGCATCCGAACATATTGGAAAGCAGCCGCTTCGCGCTCGACATTGCTTTGTCGCAGCGCGGCTAACACAACCCAGAAAGTCAGAGAGACGCGGTTTTTCTGCATCAGCCGAATATGGTTTGCAGCAAAACAGCCGGTGACGGCTGATATCGTAAGCATGCACAAAGACCCCACCATTCGTCCCGAATACTCAGGAGAACTACGTGCCTGAAGTCAAACTGTTTAAGCCCACGGACGTCGAGCAAAACTACAACCACAGGGGTACGTCGTGGCATGAGTTTGTCAACGAGAAAGACGACTCACCTCTAGCTTCAGGCATCACGTATCTTCGAGATTCTGACTTCGAGTGGACACTATGGTATGACGAGATGATATGCATTGATCCAGGGCAACTGCTCGAGGTGACAGTGGATGGTCGTGCGTATTCTCGGGCAAGAGGAGAATGCATAGGCTCCCCAACGGTACCGTCGCCAGGTATCGGTCCACCGGCCTTGCTTTGATGTACTATGCAATTTCTCCGTCCGACTGAAGAAACGATACCCGGTATGCCCGGTATGCCCAATCTCGCTAAGATATGCCACGATCTGAGTTCCGTGACCCGTCTGCTCGTGACCCGTATAGCTAGCGTGTCCCGCCGATTGGAGAAATTTGGATCATGACGACGTACCCGCTGGTGCTGAGGCGAGCTGCCGCAAGGGGGCCCGCACAGCGATACCCCCGGCTTTGCCCCGCCACTGATCATCGCCAGGAATACGAAGTCGACATAATCGTCGACGCGACGGCGAAGTCAGTTGACACAAGGTACCCCGCTTCGAAGGCGGAAGGGCCGTATAATCTTCGTGAGCGCCAAACGACTTTGTTTTGCCGCTGTCGTCCGGTCCTCCCATTGACCGCTGGCGTTACGCGGCAAGCCCTGCCGGCGCACCTCCCCGCCGGCAGGGCGTATTTCTGAGACGTAGCAGGTCCACCATCGCGCCAGTGAATGAATATTGAGACGAATAACCATGCTCCGCAAGGCACGCTTATGATGCCGAGGACCCGGGCTTGTTTCCACCCCCAAGCAAGTGGCCGGAGACCCAGTGAAGGTTCTGACACGCAGACATGCAATCTGTCTTCGAAGGTTTTTGGAACAGCTTTCGGAAGGCGTCGATGAGGTCGATTTCCACAGCGCCTTGGCCGATGTGAGCTCACAACCCGACCTGCTCGCCTTCGCCTATCTCTCGCTACCGCCGCGGCCAGGTGACAAGCCCAGGCTGATCTCCAACTATCCGGCGCCCTGGACAGCGCGCTATCTCGAGCACCAGTACCAGAGCATCGACCCCGTCATCGTGCGTGCCCGCGTCGGCGGATGCCCCTTCCAGATGCCGATGGACTGGCAGGATCGCTGCTCCTATGACTTCACCGCTCATTTGACGTCGAGTGGCTAGGCCTGGGAGTTCTTGCGTCGCAAACCGGCATTCCGACGCTTTCTGCTCGCTGCGCTCCAGGAGGCCAATACACTGTCTCGCGGAGCCCTTGTCGACGTGATCGCCTCTCCGCGATCTCTCGCGCTAATTAGGAGTTTTGTTTCGCCCGCTCGCAGTGCGGTCGTTCTGGTGTGCGTCGGTGCGCCCATGTATTGTCGGTCGTCGCGAAACAGACGTCCGCGTCGCCAACTCCCTTCGAAATGAGGTCATTGTCATGTCGGACGACAGTCCTGCTGGGAACCGGCCAGTGTCAGCACGTCCCTCTCCGCAAAGCTGGGCACACCATCCAGCTCGCATTTACCCGGCGGACATCCTGCGGCCGCTTGCCTGCGTGCTGAGGCGATCTGGCCCGCAGCACTTTCGAAGCATCGCTTCGCGGCGCTCGAATGGGTCAATGCCCTTTGTCTCGATGGAGAACTGCCCGCCGCTTGTTTCCCTCAAAAATTTGCAGCCCGGTTGCCATTCGTTCTTCGGGCCCTCGACGGGTCGCTCGCGTCCACCGCGAGATTGTTGAGGCGCTGATCGACGAAGGGCTCATCGAGGCCAATTTGAGGGATCCTGGCGGTCATCTGCGCGATCGCGCCAGCCGCGCCGTCTCTCGTAGTCACGCGCTGATGAATAGCGGGTACCGAGATTTCCTCGTCTAAAAAGGCGTCGCAACCCGCGCTGTAATTCAGCCGGCGAACAGTTGCTTGCAACCGGTTGTCACCATCCAATTCGCGCGATCGATATGGCTGCGAACAGCCTTGCGGGCACGGATCGGTTCAAGGGCCGGGTCGATGCCGAGAATGAGTTCGGCCATTTCCTCTACGCTGGCATTATCGACGCAGGCGTCGAGGATGCGCAGGTAAATGGTGCGATGTTGCCTGTCGTAGCCCGTGATGCTGTCTGACCAGGGGACTTCGTCGCGCAGTGTTGAGCTTTGAGTCCCATCTGTTCCCGTTGATCGATTCATGTCTGCCGTGAACCTCGCATGTTAATCGCTGGATTCAAGGCAAAATATCCCAAAATGGGATAATCCGAAACCGACATTAGTGGCTGAGCCGGTCTTCACCTGACCGGTTCGCCTACATGCCCAAATCTCTTCGATCTCCCCGCCACCAGCGGTTTCTGGCCCAGCTGACATCGCTGCGCAATGCAAAAGGCATGGCCCAGGAGCAGGTGGCCGAGAAGCTTGGCCGGCCGCAATCCTTCGTGGCCAAGTATGAGGGTGGAGAGCGGCGTCTCGATGTCATTGAGTTTCTCGACGTAACCGCGGCCCTTGACGCTGACCCGTGCGAGATCCTGTTGAGCCTACGATCATAGCTGGCGCCGGCGGGATCGCGAAGCGCACCGGCTGCCGCGGAGCGCCGGCTCTTCTTCGGCAAGCTCATGCGTCTCAGGCATCCAGCGCGCCGCTGACGGGCGGCAGCCTTTCGGCTATTGAACGACGTGGCGCCTGACCGACCATTCTTCGTGCGCTCGGATCACTAGCTGGAAGCATCCCGCCTTCGCTAAGGCGCTCTTCGGCGAACGGGGCGCGTCCAGTCCGACTTGAATTATCCTCGCGATTACGTGCGCGACGCATCCGCGTCTCTTGTGGCAGCGCGACTGCGTGGCCGCTCCGGGTCCTCTTCGTTCCGGTCTTTCGAATGTGGTCCGCCTTCTACGGCGGCCTTTCCGGTCGCTTTCGCCCACCCCGCGTCCGGGGGGAGGGCGCGATTGGCGAACGGAGGACCAGACAATGCGTGCAAACAACAAGTGTTCCGGCAGCCGAGAGGCTGGCGCCGCCGAGGGCGGGCGCTCAGGCGCTTGCCTCATCAGCAGGTCAAACCGCGTCATTGCCGAACTGGAGCACGGCACCGTTCCCGTGGGGGGCAAGACCATGCGAAGAATGTCGCTTGGCGGCCAACCCCAGGCTCTGTCTGAACGCCCATCTTGCGTCTAGATCGTTAGCATATGCAAACTGAATTTGACATAGGCTGCGCGGCCATCAATCCTCACGAACACCCCGCAGATAGGCGTCCCAACTTTGTAAAAGGGCTTGAACGCCTACGCCGCAAATGCGGTAGCAGCATGCAAGACTGAAATTTTGAGCGAGCTTATGATAGAACCTGAATTGCCTGCACCTCTCGACAACGTTCAGGCACTTCGAGGTGATGCGGTCGATCGAGCACACTCGAACTCACGGACGGTAGTACCTCGAGGGCCTCGCTTCCGATCCGCGCGAACTCCGGCCGGGATGAGGGTTTCGCCGGACCGGCCGACCACGTTTGAGCGCGGAGACAAGGCTGCCGACACGATGCGCTCACATTAATTGACATGAACAGCGGCACCTCCCGCTTCGAAGAGGCGCTGTTCACATCGACGGTCGTGGTGCTGCATCGCGGGCGTATTGTCTGTAAGCGTTGAGCCGCACCTGACACATACGTCCTGATCCGTCACGAAGTCTTACGCCGGCGCGATACGACGCGGACGTGAAGAGAGCTAGTCTTAGCCGTCCGCAGGAATGAGCAGACCGTATTCCGTTATTTGCAGAGGCCGTGTTGGCGGATTTACGAATCTTCTGGTACTCCGCGACGCATAGTCCGACGTTTGCAGCCTGACGTTGTGTTATGTCTTTGCTGTTTAGAGGACGACGTGCCTTCTACCGTCGCGGGAACAGTGCTGAATTCGGGGCGGTAAATTGAGTCTTTGGTATCTGGATTATAATGGGGATGCTTGGGAAGGCATTTGCAACGTTCTCCTCGGCACGAAATACGGGACGGATTATCAGCCCATCGGCGACAAGGGTGGCGATCTAGGATTGGACGGGCTCAATCTACGAGCCGGTACGGCATACCAGGCGTACGGGCAGGAGCCTGAAAACAAGGATCCAGTATCCGGCGTTCGCAAAAAGATCGGAACTGACCTCAAGAAGCTGCAACTGAACGAAAGCGAAATAGCCGCGATCATTGGTAGTAAGAAGCTTCGGAACTGGGCCCTGCTCCTTAACAAGGAAACTCCCCACAACGACCTGCATCGATACGCAAAGCAAAAAGAGACAGAGGTCAAATCGTGGGGCCTTTCCATCATAGATCCGGACTTTCAAGTATCCATTCAGACACCATCGTTTCTTGAGACGGAATGGCTGGAGTATCAAAAACGGCGCGACGACAGGATAGAAGTCACGGTTGAGGATCAGCCCGTCCCCGCGCTCGTCGTTTTGCGACAAAATGAAAATTTTAAGCTCGTCTATGAAAAGTTCCGTCTCATTACGGACAATGATGAGGAGGCTGAGCAACTTGCCTATTTCGAATTGAAAAACTTTCTGGAAAATTCGATTCAGCTCAGCGAAATCCAACGCCGAGAACCTGACTTCTTCAGCCAAATTGAGGAAATTCGTTCAGACATCGAAAATGATGCCGAGCAGGGCAGCATCGCGGTCGGCTCCTGGAACTCATTCTCCCACGTTAAAACGACGCTCGAGGCCCGTCTCAACGCTGTCGTAGGCAGCCGTCTCGGCACCAAGACGCTGAGCAGGATCAGGAAGTTTACGATTGCAGACTGGCTGGTTCGCTGCCCTTTGAGGTTTAAGAGGAAAAGGTCGCTGCAGTGAACCCTGCCGAAAAGATCGAAATCGAGTTCACCCAGCGACCCGTCGATGTGCCCGCCGACCTAAGGCTCTATCGGCGGCTAGCCATGGTCTGCATCTCCGTGTCGGAATGCTGCCGCGCCGGCTCCGCATCGTTCAAGCAGCTTCATTTTATCAATTCGCTATTCATAAACGAGGATTTCCGAGGTCCGTACATGGAGTTCAGATCGGTCAGATTTTCGCCAAGGATCCTTGCGCCGTCTGCCGACCCCTACCTGAACCGATGTGTGAACTATGCCATGGGAGCGGGTCTCCTCGATCAGAAGGACGTTCAGCGTGGCTTTAGGGTGGAACTGACCGATAAGGGAACGGACTTTGTGAAAAGCCTCAGGAGCCAACAACTGGCGCTGGACGTATTTGCACTGGCCAGGGAAGTAGGCAGGATCTCTGAGAACGAAGTTCAGACCGTCATGAGGGAGGGCATCTAAATGCATCTCAGATATAGTCGAGTACGCCTCGAGGCGAAGCTTTTCAACGGTAAGCTCGCCTCATGCGAGGTCGAACTTCGTCCCGGCGCAAACCTCATCCTGACGGACAGCAACACACAAGGCAAAAGCACGCTCGTCAACGCTCTCGCGGTCGGGCTAGGATTAGACGATCTCGTGAAAGGCAATGTTGCCGCTCTGGTAAAGGACACATTGAGGGGCGCACAAGGGGATCAAAGGATTGTCGAAGCGGCAATTCTCCTCGAGATTGCCAACGCTTCTAATGAACTCTTGACCATCCGTCGATCCGTCAAACCGGAATTGTCACGCGGGATGCTGGTTCGGCGCGGGCCGCTCAGCCAATGGAGCGAGGCCGGATTGGAGGAATATTATTTGGGGTCAGGATCTTACACGGACACTAGAGGTTTCCACCGTTTGCTCTCCGAGTTCATCGGCTTCCCGGAGGTTCAAGTTATCTCTCAAGACGACGGCGTGATGCGGCTTTATCTGGAATACATATTCTCCGCGATTTTCATCGAACAAAAGCGCGGATGGGCGGATATCATGGCGAACATGCCTTATTATCGGGTCCGTGATCCCAAGAAATCCACCATCGCCGAACTTCTGGGACTCGACTACATCAGGAACAATCTGCAACGGAATGCCCTTAGGCTGGACGAGCAACGGCTGAAGGCGCGCTACGACACCGGAATCGCCATTCTTAGACGTCACGTAAACGGCAGACAGTTTTCAATTAAGGGTATTCCCTCGGACATCGGCGTAGGTTCATTCAGCCCGCAGATATTCAGAGTGACGGAGGGAGAAAAACAGCAATCCCTGGCAGATTTGCTGTCAGCCGCTGAGGCAGATCTCGCCAGCAAAATCGCACTAGCCGATCTTACGCCTCCAGATCCTAGCCTGCAAAGTCGGATAGACGAGATCTCAAAAAGGATCACAGCGCTGGTCACCAGGAAGAGCGAGCTCGACAACGCGATAGCGGCCATTCGCGGCAACGTTCGTCGTTATCAGCAGCGTCTGGAGGTGCTCGCACGGGACCTGCAAAAGAACAAGGAGGAGCTGAAAATCCGCCGGTTGTTCAACCGGGACGAATGGGCGATCACAAGTGCGTGCCCGGTTTGCGAGCAGTCGATCGATGGCACGCTACTGTCGCAGATGCGCAGCTTTCCGACCATGTCAATCGATGAAAATGTCGAATACATTACCGACCAACGAAACCTCTTGCAGGACATCATTAGCGTCGAGATCGCCAGGCGTGAGCGTCACCAGGTCGAATCAGAGCAGCTTGGAAACGAAATCAGTATTGCTCTGACCCAGCAGTCGGAAATCCAAAAAAGCCTGGCTGGTGCAATTCCATCGGAACTAATGGCGCGTGCCCGCGACATCGCGCGAATAGAGAACGCGATAGGGAGCTATCGCGATCTGCTCGACCAGACTAGCAGCGAGCTTGCCGCTCTTCTGAACATTTGGAACGAGTATCTTGACGTTGCTGGAAAGCTTTCGAAACTGAGGAGTGACCTGAGCGCTGACGACCAAAGCCTTCTACGGCAATTCCAAAGAACGTTCAGAGATTATCTCGGGCGCCTAGGTTTCAATTCTTTCGAGATCGGCTCCATGGTGATCGATGAGGGCTCTTTCATGCCGAGAGTCATCGTAAACGATCGTGACCGGCGGGTTCGGGCCGATTTCGGGACCTCGGCTAGTGACTGGATCCGCATCATAACGGCCTTCGTGCTCGCCCTTCACGCCAGCCGTGATAACTCCCAGAAAAGCAACCATCCGAATCTGACTGTTTTCGACGAGCCTGCCCAGCAGAACATCGACCGACAAGATTACCTCAAGTTCTTCGATATCGTCGCAGACGTTTGCAGGAAGGGGGGGCAGGTTATCGTTGCCGCGACTGACAAGGATCACGCGGTTCGGGCGAGGGCACAAGGCCTTCACATGCACGTCATCGATTTCGGTTCAGAGTATATTCTGCGATAGAGCTTCATCGCCTCCTCGTGCCTTTTGCTAACGGCCCACAGTGCGCCAAGTATCATTCTGCGCAGTATCCGCATCACGAGGATTGCTGGCGCGGCGCTTCATCGACGAGGGGCTGCGGGCTACATCACTCCGAAACCGCAGTCGTTCAGCCGTTCATGGGGGAGCCCGGGAGCGGCTGCCATATTCTCGACGATACCGCGTATCTGTGCCGCAGTAGGGTTCGGCTCGGCTTGTGAGCAAAAGCCTACCGCCCCCGAGATGCAAGGGCTCGCCTAACCCGTGTCGTTCATCCAAGGGCTCGGCATCACCGCCTAGGTCATTGGCGGCAAGCATTTCGGTGCAGGCGACGTTTGGGGCCTTGCGGCGCGTGCGGGTCGCTGACTTGAGGTGATGTGAGCCCGGCGGCCCACCTCGTGAGGTTAGTCACCGAAATAACGCGCTGACCGGTGGCGAGCGGACTGACCGAAGACGTATCCACATTCTGACTTCGCCGAAAGAATGATACGGGCCATCCCCGAGGTCGGCACCGGATCGTTGCGCTCGACCCAGGCGTGAAAGATATCATCGCGAAACGAGGCTTTGGAGTCGAACCTCAGATCCCCGACATTACGCCGACGACTCAACAGGGGTGTGAATAGATCGAGATGTAGTTCGCTGTTGGCTGGTGATGAATCTCGTTGTAGATGCTGCATCGTGAGATCGGAAGCTGTAAGTCCCAAGGAACTCGCCTGGTTCGATCGGGCCGATCCTATCGCCGTTCGGGCCGGATGATAGAATGCCTGCCGTTCGTACCCAAGATCGTTCTCGTTTCCCAAGGCGTCTTTGATGCGCTCGCCGATCGGTTCCCATTCGAGTACGTGGTCCCGGCCTTGGAATGCGTGAACCGGGTTGGTTGGAGCGAAACGTAAGTCAACTAACGAACCCACGCATATTGGTAGGTATGACGAGGTTGAGAACTAGCTATGTTCTCTCACGGAGAACAAGTTGTGGAATGAGCCATTGAACCTCGTCCCCTAGAAGCGCTTTGCCGATCCCACCGATGCGCTCCTTAGTGGGGATGCCGGTTATCAGAGGACGCGAAGTGGCGAAAGTATACTTGGATTTGGTCGAGGCCTCAATGGCACCTCCGTGAGGAGGAGGTTTGGGGCGAGAACAGTGGGCCTCGTAGCTGAGCGCTCGGTCAACACGCCGCCGACTTTCGTTGAAGTAATTGCTGGTGAATCGCGTCCGGAAGCTCAACGCTGCCCATCAGCTCCAAACTCAGGATTAAGAAGGTACACACGATGGTCGATAGGGTTTTTGATCGCAGTAACGCTCTCTATGTGAAGACAGTGCCCGGAAAAGGGCGTGGTTTATTCGCCAATATTAATTTTAAGATTGGAGATTTAATTGAGCGAGCTCCAACGTGGGAATTTGACGATCGACAAGCAAATGTCATAGATCTCACAGGGGTACTTCAATATTACTTCGTTCGGGGCGACAAAAATCAAAAAATTGGTCCTTTGGCGCGCTATGTTGTTTTTGGACTCGCGTCGTTGGTAAATCATTCTGTGAACCCTAATTCAGAAACGGTTTGGGCTGATGAAGAATCCGGCGCATGGGCCAGCCTTGTAGCAATTAGAGACATAAAGGCGGACGAGGAAATAACACAAACATACACGAACATCTCTGATTATCCGAAGACTATTAAGTTCGTTGAATGATGTGCGACAGCCAGAACGAAGAGGTCATATTTGGCAAAACTCGGAAAAACATCCTTAATTTACTTGTAAAAAACAACGAAGGTTCAATGTGGAGAATAGCATGTCAGACATTTTTGCCTATGACGAGAGTAGGGCTTCCACATATGAAAAATTTACCAGCTTATTAGGGAAAGTTGCGGAGGCAGACGAAACTGCTGCCCTCCTCGAGCAACTTTCCAGAGGAGGAGGGGCTCTTGAGCTCGGTATTGGCAATGGGCGCGTAGCGGTGCCGTTGAGCGAGCGGGGAGTCAGGGTCGAAGGCATCGACAATTCAGAAAGCATGTTAAAACTTCTCGCCAAACGTACTGATGTGATCAAAGCCTGGAAGGGGGACATTTCCGATTTCAGCTCAGAACAACGCTACGATCTGGTCTATTGTGTTTATGGCACATTCACCCTGCTCTCCACGCGCGAAGAGCAAATAGCCTGCCTTCGATCGGCTGCGGAGGCGCTAACAGAGAAGGGGGTTGTGGTAATAGAAGTTCGTGTTCCACCCTTGGACGGTTTTGTCGGCGGCCAGAAAACTACTACGATGTACGTTGATCATGAGAATACCTTTGTCAATGCGGTACTCCATGACCCAGTAAACCAGAACTTGACTTCAACCATCCTCTGGTTTTCTGGTACATCCGTCAGACGTTTACCACAACGCGTTCGGTACGTTTATCACCAGGAGCTCGATACAATGGCCGAATGCGTTGGGCTGGAGCTGGCGGAGCGTTGGGGAGATTGGGCGAGGGGCGCGTTCACCAATGAATCCAAAGGTCACATCTCAGTTTACCGGCGAACCAGCTTGTAGTTGGTGACCTGCCTCTGAAGGTTCGTCTTAGTGAGAGCCTCGGCGGTCAGCCGATGTCAATCTTTGGGCCGCCCTTGGCCGGACGCTGCCTGGGGCCATACCTCAACCTTGGGCCGGTACTTGCGCCGACTCACGTTCAAAAATGGCGCTGGCCGCGCGGTAAAGACCGCCCTGGTCTAAGTCCCCGCCATGCCCAGCGGCTACACCTATAACGGTTTGATCGATCCGTCCGGCCTGGGCATCATCGAAGAGACCTGGCCAAGACCGACATGACGCCTACCCATGCTGGGCACCACGTGACCACTGGCTGGTCGACAAAACTGCCACGGGCACGCGGGCTAATTCATTCTGCTGTCTCAGTTGCCTCCTTTCTGTCACAGGGCCCGCGATTGCTGCTCAAAGCTCATCCCTCGCAAAGCCCTTATCTGGCGGCCTCATGTCGCCCCGAGACGACCGCGCTCTCGGTAAACGATACCTCTTGGCAACTTGGCGCCCGTTCGGCGAGTAGAAGAGTGACATTATAACAGTGCTTCTTGATCGCATTGAACGGGGAGGCCAGCATTTCGATTCGCCCGGAGATTACGCCCATCCCCTGCGTTCGCGCTCGAGCTGAATCCAGTCGAACACGTGGCATCCGCACCAATTGGCTCGTGAACCGCGCCTTCGAGGTCCAGAAGGCCGTTTATTAGGCGCGGCCTGCGAGCTTCGATACTTAGGATACGTTCGTGCATGCCGAACGGCTCCAATTGGTAAATCAAGCCCGCATCCGCTCGCCCTTCGGGTCATACATCGGTTTGAGGGAGACTTCCGCGGCAAAGCATTCGCCGGCGATCTCAATCTCGTATGAAGAGGAGAGCAGAGCTGCCTCGCTTTCGTCCTTGCACGGTACATACCCAAGGCCGATAGCTCCACCGAGCGTGTGCCCGTAGTCTCCGGAAGTGATTGTTCCGGCGATCCGACCGTCTCGGAAAACGACTTCGTTCTTATGAAGTAGAGGGGCAGGGTCTTTAAGGCGGAACTGAACCAACCGACGGTCGAGTCCCGCCTCAAGTTTTCTCAGCACCGCATCGCGGCCAATATATCCAGGCTTTGCCGTCTCGACAGCGAAGCCCAGCCCCGCTTCGAGCACGTGTTCCCCGCTGCCAACATCGTCGGGGAGGTGCCGACATGCCTTCTCCATGCGGCACGAGCCGAGGGCATGGAGCCCACACAGCTTGAGTCCGACATCGGCACCCGCCGCCTCGATTACTTCGAACACATGTGCGGCTTGGTCAGTCGAAATGTAGATCTCCCAGCCCAGCTCGCCGACAGAGGCCACTCTATGGGCCCGCGCCAGACCCATCCCGATCTCAATCTCCTGCCAGGTGCTGTAAGGGTTGTTCTCGTTGGAGAAGTCATTCGGACTCACTTTGCCGAGCAGTTCGCGCGATTTCGGTCCCATCACTGCCAGGATGCTTTCCGACGCCGACACATCGACGATAACAACGAACTCGTCGCCTAGATGCCGCCTAAGCCAACAGAGATTGGTTTGTAATGTGAGGGCTGACACGACCAGCAGGAAAGCAGTCTCCGTGAGACGACTCACGGTCAGATCGCTCTCGATCCCGCCTCGCTCGTTCAGCATTTGCGTATAGACGATCCGGCCAACCGGCACGTCGACATCATTGGAGCAAAGTCGCTGGAGGAACGTGGTAGCGTCTCGGCCCTCCACTCGGATTTTTCCGAATGAGGTTAAGTCGAAGATACCAACGCGTTCGCGTATCGCCAGGTGCTCTTCGCGCTGATTATCGAACCAGTTTTGGCGATACCAGGAGTATCGGTATTCACGCTCCTGGCCCTTCCTGGCAAACCAGTTGGCTCGCTCCCAGCCCACCATCTCACCGAACACCGCCCCACGTGCCTTGAGATGTTCATGAATTGGCGAGCGTCGAATGCCGCGTGCTGTTGTCATCTGACGAGCGGGGAAGTGGTCGCCAAACGAGAGTCCCACTACCTCCGAAACCCGCTCTCTCAAATACAAACGGTTTTTCTGTAAGGACTCCATCCGACGGATGTCCACGCCCGACAAGTCGAAGGGCGGCTCATCGTCATTCATCCACTGCGCCAGCGCTAAGCCCGCACCCCCTGAGGCAGCTATTCCTGTACTGTTGTAACCACATGCGACCCAATAGCCCCTAACACCAGGAGCTTCACCGAGGTGGTATTGGTCGTCCGGAGTGAAGCTTTCCGGGCCGTTGAAGAAAGTACGAATACCGGCTGTTGCCAGCATCGGAACTCGCTTGAGAGCCTTCTCAACAATGGGTTCGAAATGCGCAAAGTCCTCGGACAACTGATCGAAGCAGAAGCTTTCCGGGATGCCGTTCATCCCCCACGGCTTCGCCTTCGGTTCGACTGCCCCAAAGAGAATTTTCCCTGCATCCTCCTTGTAGTACGTATATTCGTCGAGAACTCGTAGGACCGGCAGTCGATTTAGCCCATCTATTGGCTCTGTAATCATGTAGAAATGTTCGCACGCATGCAATGGAACCGCGACGTCACTTCTGGCGCCGAATTCCCGTGCCCACATCCCCGCGCAGTTTACTACGTTATCTGTTTCAATTACCCCTCGCTCACCATCCTTCTCCCATGTCACGCCCGACACCCGTCCGTTCCTCGCCTGAACACCGGCTACCTTCACTCCCTCAAAGATTGCGGCGCCACGCTGGCGTGCGCCTTTGGCCAGCGCCATCGCGACGTTGCCTGGATCACATTGTCCATCATTAGGGAAATGAAGCGCAGCAGTGACATCAGACACATCGATATGAGGGTACATTCCCTCGAGTTCTCGCACAGAGATCTTTCGCGCCTCCACGCCGTAGGCGGGTGCGAGAGAGAGTTGCCTGTAGAGCTCGTGCTTGCGCTCTTGGGTAACTGCGATAGACAATGAGCCGACGCGGCGAAGTCCGGTTGCAATCCCTGTCTCTTCCTCCAGGCTCAAGTAGAGTTGCATTGAGTACTTGGTCAATTTCGTCATGTCGCTAGACCCGCGAAGCTCGCTGAGTAATCCGGCGGCGTGCCAGGTCGTGCCGCACGTAAGTTGCTTACGCTCGAGCAGGATCACGTCCGTCCATCCTAGCTTCACTAAGTGATATGCGACGGAGCACCCCGACACGCCCCCTCCGATTATGACGGCTCGTGCTTTGGAAGGCAGTGGCTTCATTTCCGATACCTCAACCCGGCAAAATTCTGGTGCGACTATCATTGTAAGCTCCTGTTCAGTTTCTTTTCGGCACCCTCGCCAGAGCCAGGGGGGCGCGCCGTCCAGTTGTTCGGGATGAATGGTGAGCCTGGCGAGACCACGAGGCCACCGCAGGTCGCTATCCCTTGTCGCCCTCGCGAAGAGTGCCCGGCCAGAGCCGCATGGCGGGCTGGCGGGCGACGGACCGCGGCCGTATGGCGCCAGGACCAGAATAGTCTTGGTCGGGCATGTAACGGCGGAAAGCACCTGTCCTGATCCGATGGCGCGCGCTTGGTCGGGCGAGCGCCATCGCAACTAAATTCTTTCCGATCCAAGTGCGGCTGTCTTCGGCGAATGAGTAGAACGGATTGCTCTGGAAGTTGCGTTTGTGGTCACGAACTTTCCGGTATCGTCTAGCCGTAGCCAAGCTCGGGACGTTCGACGTGCCGGCGTTACTCGATGCCGATTGGAAAGCAAACGCACCTTCTTGCGTCGGCTCGGGAACGCTCGGTGTCGCGGGGGCGAACGCATGTTCGGCGAACGTGATCATGGGATTGGTCCGTGCGGCGCGGCAGTGCTTTGGTAGATTGGGACAGCACGTGTCGTGCCAAATGAGAAAATCATTTCAGAACAATGAGTCGCTCTGACGGGATTTGTGTCTCATGTCCGACATCGTCACAGATCCGTGTGCAGACGATCGAGCGGCTGCGTCCCCAGCGCTGGACGGGGAAGCAGATCGCTGCCGAGGCGGGTGTCTCGCCGGCAATTGTCAGCCGCGTTCTACACCGGTTGGGCCTCAAGGAGCTGAGCGCCTTGGAACCCGAACCCGTTCGCCGCTATGAACGGGAGCATCGGGCAAACTCATTCATCCCGACCTCAACAAACTTGGCCGCATCGGCTAGTCTAGGTGGGGCATCGCATCACTAGACGGCGGACAGGCACGGTCAACCGGCATCTCGGCATTGGCTGGGAGTTCGTCCACGTCTGCATTGACGGCGCCTCTCGCGTCACCTTCGTGCAGGTCATGCCGGATGAGCGCAAGGCGAGCGCCGCTGCCTCCTGGAGGCCGCCGTCGCCTATTATGCCAAGCTGGGCATCCGGGTCGAGCCCGTGATAACCGACAGTGGCTCCTGCTACCGGTCAAAGGCTTTGCGGGCAGCCTGCAAACGTCTGGGTCTACGCATTGGGGGGGTAAAACGCCGATTCCCTGCGCGAATGGACGATGAATCGTGCAAATCGGTCCAGTGAAGCTGATATAAGCGAGCGATCTCCTTGGCTCAACCAACAAATTCCACCCAACCCGCCCACCATGTTCCGGATTTCGATCGCAAGCTGTAACCGAATCAGTTCTGCCGCCGCTGTCCTGTTGCCCAACGACCAGGACCTCTGTGCGGCGCGCCCTGCGGGTGTACCTCCCCGCCGGCAGGGCGCCCTTTTTGACCCACGTAATCAGAATCATTATGGCCCGTCCGGAATCGAGGGTCTAGTAAAGGTCATCTGCACGTTCCGATGCAGATTGAGCTTAGACTCGCCCTTTACATCATTGCAGCGGGCCACGGTCGCCGGTTCCAAAGCGCGGCAACGCCGAAGATATCTTCCTTCACATCACAAAGAGCAGAATAATCATTGCGGTGAATTTTATCACGTCAGGTATATAAAAGGACGATACTCACACGCCATCCCGTTCACAAGGAAAAGGCATTTTAACATTGTTGAGACGATTTGCCTATCAAAGAAAAGAAAGCATCGCAACACTTCGTTCCGGATCATGGCGCCCTGGGTGGGGGATGAGCGGCTATCCGAATTGTTATGCTAATGCCGACCAAAATTCCTGCAAAAGCTGGGTCAATGATGGCTTTTGGTCAGCGCAGGATGATTTCTCCTGATTTGGACGGTGCAGGGGCGGTCATGATTTAATGCATGGAGATTCTCTGATTGAGCTGTTGAAAGATCAAGAGGCGTCTGCCAGACGCCCATCGGGCGAGCCCAGCATGATTGGGATGACCGGCGAAGATCGAAAGTGTGGCAGCATTCTGGAGCCTGGTCAGCCCAGCGACGCCCGCGAAGTCAATCGCGTTTGTCGGGAAATACACGACGCAGCCGGAAGGCGTGCAGAAAGAGGAAGAATCGAGCGCGACGATGACGAGGGACCTGCCACTTGTTTTCGAGACATTCCTTGAAAGACTGTCACAGAGTATCGATGAGGCAGATTTCCGGGATGCCATGGCTGAGGCGGCCGGACGACTTGACCTAATCTCCTTTGCCTACCTCTCCTTGCCAGCACGGCCTTCCGGCAAACCGAGGCTAATTTCGAACTATCCACCCGGCTGGACCAGACAGTATCTGGAAAATCAGTATGAGAAACTCGATCCTGTGGTCTTGCGTGCTCGAAATGGCGGCTGCCCGTTTCACTGGGGATCGAATTTCGGGGGCGATAAAATGTCGCCGGCTCAACAGCAGCTATTCGATGAGGCGGCTCAATTCAGCATCTGCTGCGGTTTGACGATCCCGATTGTCGATCTCCGCGGCCGCATCGCTGCGGTTACTTTTGCCGCCGATGAGCCTCGTCCAGTATTTCTTCGGGTCGCTGAGCGGTACGAACAAGCTCTTCAGCTGATGGCGGCCTGCTTTCATCGTTGCGTTCGCCGCAAACTGCCGAGCGATCGAACAGTGGATGGGATTTCGCTGACATCCCGCGAATATGAGTGCCTGCGGTGGGCAGCGCGGGGTAATTCAGCCTGGGTGACCGGCCGCATCTTGGGCATCAAGTCACGCACGATCGCTTTTCATTTGGACAATGCCAAGAAGAAGCTAGGCGTGCGAACCCAAAATCAGGCTATAGCCCTTTTGGGGTCCGAAGGGTCCTCAATTCTCTGAGAAGCTTTTTGATCCGCTTGTGCTCGGGCCATTCGATCGCGCGGTTTGTATCGAGCGTTGACTGGATGCCGAGATCTTCTGTTCCGCCGGCTCGGTCAGGGCGATGCAGCCGTATTCTTCCAGTCCGCGCCGGTGATCTTAGTCTATCGGTGCTCGAGCGGGTGTTTCGTCGCTGACGAGCTAGTCGTGCGGTTATATAGTTTCCGACGATGGCCCGCTTGCATACCTGCCTGCCGGTAATCTCTAACCGTTGACTTAGGGCGATGGCTTTCGGTTATCCGGCTTGAAAGCGAAGAGGTGGACCATTCTGCGTCGAGCGCCGGCACGATATGCAGCGCTGCTCCGGGCTATTACCCATCCAGACAGAGCGGAACCTTCTATCACGTCAGACGCTCGGACAATTGCCAAAACCCGATTTCCTGGGAACTGAATTGTGCTCGCCACCGGGTCCATTTTGCCGGCGCGTCTGTGGTGCAGGTCCCGATCAGCCTGACCACTGGCTGCCACAGGAACTGCCTACTTGTATGACCGAGCACTGCGCATTTGTCAGCTGGCGAACAATTCCTTGTAGCCGCTCGTCACCATCCAGTTCGCACGGTCGAGATGACTACGAAGCGCCTTCCTGGCGCGCTCCGGTTCAAGTGCCGGATCAATGCCGAGGATCAGATGGGCCATTTCCTCTTCGGGCGCCTCATCGGCTGAGGCGTCCAGGAGCCTCATATAGGTGGTAAAGTGCGCCCTGTCGTAGGCGGTAAGACGGTCAGACCAAGGGACTTCGTCGAGCAGTGTTGAGCTTTGAGTCTTACCTGTTGCCGTTGATCGATTCATCTCTGCCGCGAACCTCGCATGTTGATCGCTGGATTCAAGGCAGAATATCCCAAGATGGGATAATCCGAAACGGGGATTAGTCGCTGAGCCGGTCTCTACCTGACCGGTTCACCTAAATGCCAAAATCTCTTCGATCTCCCCGCCACCAGCGGTTTCTGGCCCAGTTGATCTCACTGCGCAAGGTCAAAGGGCTGACGCAGGCGCAGGTGGCTGAGATGCTTGGTCGTCCGCAATCTTTTGTGGCGAAATATGAGGGTGGAGAGCGGCGTCTCGATATCATTGAGTTTCTCGACGTAACTGCGGCTCTCGACGCTGATCCGTGTGAGATTCTGTTGAGCCTGCGGACGTAGTGGGCGCCCGCGCCCATCACCGCGCGTGCCGGGTGCCGGTGGGTCGATCCCCGCTTTTCTTGGCTCAGGGCGTCTCGACCATTCCGCTGCACCTCCTAGCGCGTCGTTAGACTCTCGCAATTCTCTCTGTTGTGCCTTTCCCAGCAGGTGGCGCCGCATCCTTCTAGGCCCGCCGCGGCGTCCCGCAACCCTTAGCTAGCTGTGAGCTTTCAGTAGGTTGTCCATCCGGTCCTCCGGATGCGGTGCGGCTCAGACGGCGGGCCCGTTCCTGTCATGACTCGCCGCCGCACCGCTTCCTGGGAAGCAGCCATTGGCGAGCGGAGGACAAAACGATGAGACAGCGAAGCGCTGGGCCATCCGCGCCGACTGGAAGTCCTCGCGATCATCTTCGAGCGCATTCGCGCTGTGGTGATGCGTCGATGCATGGTGGTTACGCGACTTCGTTGCTTGAAGCGAAGCGACCGCACCGCCCATTTCGTCAACTGGCGAACAAATCCTTGTAGCCGCTCGTCACCACCCAGTTTGCACGGTCGAGATGACTGCGAAGAACGTTCCGTGCGCGCTCCGGTTCGCGTGCCGGATCAATGCCGAGGATCACATGGGCCATTTCCTCTTCAGTGGCGTTGTCGGCTGAGGCGTCCAGGAGCCTCATATAGGTTGTAAAGTGGTCCTTGTCGTAGGCTGTAATGCGGTCCGACCAGGGGACCTCGTCGGCAAACGGCGTGTTCGATTTGGGCTGTAACATCGCTAATTCTATCTCCGGCCAATGGACCCGCGAAGCCCTCTGCCTGCTAAATGTGGATTACATATTATAGTTGATAAACTCAAGCCGCCTGATCCGCTGGCTTGCGTGCATGGATATGCGCAAGTTGGTCGGACGGAATGTGCAGAGGATCAGGCAAAGGAAGCGTCTGACGCAGGAGCAGCTTGCGGAGATTTCCGGGTTCAGTCAGCAGTACATCAGCGGCTTGGAGAAAGGCCGAAGAAATCCGACAATTATCACGATCTATGAACTGGCATTGGCCCTCGGCGTCAGCCACATGGATCTGGTTCGGCCCGACAAACAGGCCTGATGCACCTGCCCTCCAAGTACCTGGCGGCCTGACGGCGCGCGCCGGGTGCTCGTGAACCCAATCCGCTTTTCTTAGGGCCCCCCGGCAGCCCCTGCCATTTGGCTCGCCTGGCACGGGCGCACCCTATTGGACAGTCGGCCGCTGCGGTTTTTGTCAGCCTTTCCTGGGGCGTGGGGGTTGGTCGGCATCCCCTTTTAGGCCCGCCGCGGCCTCCCGCAACCTTCGCTCTCGCTTCAGGTCCTTCTCTTCGTTACGGTCCTTCGGATGCGGTCCGCCGCTTTCAGCGGGCCTAATCGCTTTCTGCCGCCCACCCACGGGGACAGGCACGCGAGACTGGTATGGAGCGTTGCGGTTAGCGCGCGAACAGCAAAGGAACTGAAAAAACAGGCAACTGTCGCAGCATGGCTGAACCAGCCATCGTGTCGGCATCTAGGAGCCGCGTGTTCGCCTTGCGCTGACACGAAGCTCAGACATGACGTCCGGGAGACGATGCTGGCAAATGGTCTGGCTGAAGCATTCCACCCATAATACCAAAGCCCGTCCCGATCCAAAGCGCTTCTAAGCACTCCATCTCAGGCGCAAGGCCGGTTGGCCAGTGCACCTTCTTGGTCCGCCAGAAGAGAACCCCGCCCGAGAATAGCTTCATGAGGTCTTGCCCTGCAGTGTCGACCGTAAAAAAGGGCGCGCGAGGCGCCCTTCACTTTAAACCGGCAGTCGGGAAGCAGACTTCACTCTGATATTCAAAAGCGGTAGGTGACACCTGCGCCTATCAGCCAGGGATCGAGCTCCGCCTTCCCCGTCAGCTTCGCGCCGGCCACCGTGACGTCGAAGTCCGGCCTCAGGAAAAGCTTCTTCACGTCGAAGTTGACGCCCCAGTGCTCGTCCACCATGTAGTCGAAACCGACCTGCAGCGCCGTGCCGAACGTATTCTTCACCTTGAGAGCGTCGGCGCTGCCGGTGTCCTGGTTATAGAAAACCGTGTAGTTCACGCCGGCGCCGACATAGGGCTTGAACGCGCCGAAATCGGTAAAATGGTACTGCAACGTGAGCGTCGGCGGCAGCAGCCAAACTTTGCCGATGCTGCCCAACCCACCGATCGTCCCTTGGCCCGCGATGTTGGCATAGGTGGTACCGAGTATGAGTTCGGCGGCGATGTTGTCGGTGAAGAAATACGAGATATCGAGTTCCGGCGTCACCGTGTTCGAATAGGAAAGACCGGAGCCGGGAAGCGTATCAACGTAGCCCAGATCTTTCGTAACGACGCCCAACCCCCGCAGGCGGACCTGCCAAGGGCTTGGCGCTTCGGTGACCGAGGCTCCCGTCTCCGCCAGGACGGTCTCTGCTTGCGCAGGCTCCGCGGCGACGGCCTGCTGTCCCACGATGATCAGGGCCACCGCCGCTGCTATTGCCCGCGCTACGCCCATTCGCGTTCTCGCCATGATATTCACTCCTTGATGTTCAGAAAGGATGCACTGCACTATTTCGTCTCCTGCTCGAATGAATTGTTGATGGAGCTCAAACGCTCCTCTTGCGTTGCAACGCGCTCCGCCATCTCCGGAAGGTGATCGTTGAAGCCGATTGCGCTGCGGAGAAAATTGGTGCCTAGACTGATGAATGCGGCTTGCTCCCGATTGTCCTTGCCGTAGCCGTGCCCGCCTGCGCTGGCCTCGTAGAAGTAAGCGGGATAGCCAAGAGCCTGCAGTTTTGCGGCCATCTTGCGCGCATGGCCCGGATGGACGCGGTCGTCGCGTTTCGTGGTGGCGATCAGGATAGGCGGATAGGGCTGTCCCGGCGCCGCGGCGTGATAGGCGGAGATTTCCTTCAGGAAAGCCCAATCGTGAGCCTTGTCCGGATCGCCATATTCGTCGATCCAGCTCGCGCCCGCCAAGAGCTTGGTGTAGCGACGCATGTCGATAAGCGGAACTGTGCAGAACAGAGCCCCGAAATGCTCAGGATAGCGGGTCAGCATGTTTGCGATCAGCAGGCCGCCATTTGAGCCGCCCTCAGCGGCAATCCGCCTCGGCAGGGTGATGCCCCTTCGCACGAGGTCGGCGGCAACGGCGGCGAAATCGTCATGGGCGAGACGCTTGCCCTCCCTGCGCCCGGCATCGTGCCAGCGGGTGCCGAACTCGCCGCCGCCGCGGATGTTCGCCTCCACACACGTGCCGCCGCGCTCGAGCCACAGCTTGCCCAGCGGGGAGTTGTAGTAGGGCAGGAGTGATGTGCCGAACCCGCCATAAGCGGAAAGGTGAACCGGAGCATCTCCGTTCCCGTTCGCCGGACCAACCTGCGTGTAGGGGATCAGCTCATGATCGATAGAGACTGCCTCGTGGCGCGTGACCACCAGTCCGGATGCATCGAAATTCTCCGGGCTGCGCTTCAGGATTGCTGAAGCGCTGAGAGACGGCGCGGCATTGAGATCGAATAGCAAGAGCTGCGGCGGCGTGATCGGATCCTGAGCACAGACCAGGACCTCTCCATTGGTCTCGTGAACTGCCGCATCGAATGACCAGACGTGGACAGTCCCTTCGGCGGGCAGGGTGTCCAGGACTCGGCGCGTCCATTCCTGGTGGCCGGGAGTGAACATCTCGAAACGCGGTACGAGATTGACGAGGTAAGAGATAATGAGCTTCTCGTCATTCCAGAAGAATGACTGCAGAGAGCGCCTTTCCCCTGGTTGAAACAGGGTCTCAAAACGGCGTCCGCCTGCGAGGAAAGAGGAAAGCGAGATGACGATCAGCGCGTCGGCGGGATGGGTGGTGCCTCCCACCGTCAGGGGCTTGCGCGGCCTTACCGCCAGCCAGTCGCCGAAGACCCGCCACGACGCGTCGCGAGGAAGATCGATCTGCGTCCTCGGCCCGCTCCTGTCGCCGATCCAACTGATCTTCTCGTAGAAGGCCCGTTTCTCAATGAACCAAAGGCGCTCGCTGCGGCCGGTGCGGTCCGAATGACCAGACACCTCGAGGCTCTCGAACCCGGCCTCGAAGATTACCGGCGTGGTGAGGGGATCCGCGTCACGCTTCCACAGTCGCACGGTGCGCGCATAGCCGGAGCGGGTGGCCATGCCATTACCAAGCGCACTGGAAAGCAGAAGCGTGTCAGGGTCCAGCCAACTAACGTAGCCTTTGGCCTCGGGGAGATTGAAACCGTCGGCGACAAAGCTCAGAGAGATCAGGTCGAATTCGCGATGCACGACCGCGTCGCTGCCGCCGCGCGACAGGCGCAGAACGGCTCTTTCCCGTCTCTCCGGCTCGACGGACGCGCCGTCCCAGATCCAATCCTCTCCGTCGCTAGCCGCGAGAGCATCTAGATCGAGCAGTAGCTCCCATTGGGGATCCGCCTTCATGTAGGCGGCAAGGGTGGTCCGGCGCCACAGTCCGCGTGGATTTCCGGCATCTCGCCAATAATTGTAGAGGTGCTGACCACGGCGCGCGATCAGGGGAAGGTTGTCGCGATTGTCGAAAATGGCTGTCAGAGCCGCCCGGTCGCGCTCGAACTGCGTTCCACCGAAGTGCTTCAGGGTCTTTGCCGACTGGCCGGCGGCCCAGGCAAGTGCCCGCTCGCCCTCTACATCTTCAAGCCAGAGATAGGGATCGTCGTCGGGAGCATCCAGCGTTGGACGGACATCAAATGCGTTCATGTCCGGACAGCCTTCAGAAAGAAGGGATAGAGGCTTCCGTCGGCTCGGGAACGCTCAGTGTTGGTAGCGGCGCCCACATGTTCGAAAAGCGTGATCATTGATGAGTTCTTCCAGTCGGTGCGGCATCGCAGGGCTTTTGCGCATAGGATCGCAACCGTCGTGCCAACTGGGAAAATCGTTTCGGAACAATGCGATCGCTCTGGAAGCGTTGTGTCACATGTCCGACATCGTCGAGAATCCGACAACGAGTGCTCCTCCTAATCACCGGATCAACCTCCGGCGCCAGTCGGTGACACCGTGCAGAACTCGAGCAGTGAAGCTCATTGGTGAACTTGGTTGACGCCCAACATCTTCGCTCTGGAGCGCTTCACGCACACGGATTCATGGCAGACACCATGAGGCGATCGATGCGGTTAGCGACCAAGCTGGCTGCGCCTGTGGGTTTCAGCCGCCAGCTGGAAGCAGCGGAGTTCTGAGGAGATGCGACGAGCGCCCCCAAAGCTCGCGAAGCGCATTGAAATACGTGAGCACTGTCAGATACGGATCGGCGGGATCTTCCCCTTCTTGCGTCGGGCTGGAAGTCGGTGCCTGCGCGCCTGCCAGCAGGGTCTGCATGCTCCGAAGAAAGAGGAGTTTAGGCCCGCGATCCTGACTCGCCACACCGACGTAGAGGCGGGCTGGCTCTCGTGTCGATGGCACAGTCCTGGCGAAGAAGCTGTCGGTACGGTGGATGCCGGGTGGCGGAAATACGGCCGTCTCCGAACGATCGAACAAGGCTGCGATCTGTTTCTCCGCCCTTCGGACGGTCGCGGTCGAAGCGACGATTTTGGACGAATGAGTCCATGAAGACCCGGCCGCGACGACAGCAGGTCGATCGCTGTTTCGTAGAGTGCGGCCACCGTTCCAAGCGGGCCAGAGATCAGGTGCAGTTCGTCCTGGATGACAAGATCCGGCGGATCGAGCCGATGCCCGTTTCCGAAGGGGCGACCTTCGCCTGGCTCATACGCGCCGAAGAACCCCTTGTCCGGATCATACCGGTCTACGTGTCCAAAGAATGCGCCGCTCTTGCCAATCCATGGAAGGGAGGCAAATTTGTCCACCGTGGCGATGAGAAATGCGGGAAGACGGCGGTAAATTGGCTCGTCCACCACGAGCACCGGCAGGTGTCGATCCCGCGTGAAGTCGCATTCGGCGTTCTCGCATTTGAGCACTAGATTCTGCGGAGCCGTCCTGTTGGGCGTGAAGTGGAAGCTCTCTGGCTTGAAGGGCTCACCACACCACGGACATGCCTTCAGTGGCACCGGGGATTTCGTCTTAGGTCTGCTCTGGTACCGCTTCAGCCAGGTCGTCGCGGCGTCCTTGTCGGAAGAATTTCGCGGCTGGATTGTTCGGTGAGGCTGCGCCGCCTACCCAGAGTCCAATTTCCATCGGCCATTCGCCAAGCGTCTTCCGGCCATTGTCATCATGGGTCCGCAGGAATTCGAGCGCGCAGACGAGACCAGCGGCGTGAGCAGGCGTAACGTGTAGCGCATGATGACGCTGATGCCCGCACCCAGCACGCCAGATCCGCGGAGCCGCCTCAGCACAATCGCATAGGCGGCAAGTCCAAGATACGCTCTTGCCGCCGCCGGTCGGAAAAAAAGCAGGTCGACGATCTCGCGCTCACCACTGTTTCGGTCGGTCACGCCAACGAGATTGAGGAGGACGAAGGCTAGCTGGAACGGCCGCCATGTTGGCGGGTCTACATCGCCCGGCAGCTTCTGCTGGATCACTGCCTCGCGCCGGCGGTTGGCCATCGCCATCGCCGTATTCATCAGGCCGAATGCTTCACGCGCCACCGTATCACGCTTAAGGAGATCTATCCCATCGCGAATCCTGCTGCCGGCGGTGTCAACGTTTTCCAGAAGCGCCTGGCCCGTCTTTAGCCGTCTCGGCGCAAGCCCTGTCATCATTCCTTCCTGACCCCGCCGCCACTCGGCGTAAAGTTCAGGCAGTGAATCCAAGGCTGCACTGACCGCTTCGGCTCCGGAAACGGCAGCCCGAGCGAGAGCCTCCATGCCGAACTCGACGCCATCGCTCCTTGCCGGGACGACACGCTCCACCTCCTGCTGCGGAAGGAAATCGGTCCAAACACGCGTCACGGGGAGCGGATCGTTCGTCGCGTCACGCCGTTCTTGCCAGCCTGCAGATGTGTTGCGACCAACGGCATATTCGCGGACATCGCGATAATGGAGATCGCCCAGCCTAAGTTCGAAATCATCGGACTGGTAGGTGGACAGGTCGCTGCGCGGATAAAATCCATCCGCACATTCGAGCTCGATCCGGGTCTGGAACGCGTAGGCCACGTCCTTGTACGGAGCCTTTGTGCTCCGTCGACGGTTTACCAAGAAGACGGTGATGACGCGCAGACGCTCTTCAGCCCCTTCCGGAGTCTTTTGACGGAGCACACGGTGTGAACGGCGACTTCGATGCCGCCGCCCGGCCTGTGAGGCGCAGCGCTTTCCGGCAGCGGGATCCCGGACTGGTTCCGAGTGACGTCGAGGACGATCGCGGCTTCGCCGGAAACCCGAACCCAACGGAGGTTCTCGGGCTTTTCTGGCTTTGGCTTGCCCTTTCCCGACACTTCGGGAATGAGGAGCGCATCGGGCAATGGGGGCTCCGTCTTATAGTTCCCCCATGTTGCGCGCAGCGTGACTTGACTCACCGTTTCCGGAAGAACCACCGTCAACCCTATCGACGACGGAAGAAACCTGTCCCGCGGTGGTTGGTCAGTCGAATCCTTCTCATCGACCTCCTCCTCGACAGCGGAGTCCAGCGTCTCACTGGCGAGAAGGTCGTCGGCGGTTTCTTCGATGGTTTCCTCGCCGTCAGGTATCACAGGCGCAACACCGTCGTAGGCGGGAACGATAAAGCCCCCGACGTACCAGCGTGGCTTCTTGGTCAGGACTTCGCGTGCGAGATCCTGATCAAGGTCAGGATTCGGGCCGACTAGGTCGGATATATCGCGATTTGGACCAGCGAAGCCCCAGTGAGGATCGTGGCTGGCCGTTGATCGGAAACGAATCGGAGGCACCTTCAGGTAACGCACGATGAAGTTCACCATTTCCCTTTCTGATGCAGCTCGTCACACTATTACCCTTGCCACACTGGAAGCCTATGTTCTCGGAGATGGTCGTCCGCGCCGAACAAAGCTGGAAACGCTGGGGTATCTTTGGGGCTTCAGTCGCGAGGACTCGAAAGGAACGACCCATTTCCATGTCGATCTTATGAGTCTCAGCATTTCAGCCAAGCGATCACGGAACAGCGTGAAGCCCAACGATCAGGCTGTCCGCCTGAAGAGCGAACTGATGGTTCGATGGGCACCACACTTGACGCTCATCGGTGATTTCCACAGTCATCCCTATGAAAATCTTGCCGAGGTACGGGACAGTAGTGGATTCGAGTTTTCGGATGCTGACGAAGCATCATTTCTAGACGACGACTTCCTGTGGGAGCGGGCTAACGACCAGCCAATCATGCTGGCAATGACAATCTGCAAGCTGGCGCGGGTCCATGAAAAGCATGCCGCTGAGACCATACGCTCGAACATTGCGCGTTTCGACGTGGGTGAATTTCGGTTCTGGTTGAATGCTGCTGTTGGATTCCTAGACGCCTCCGGGTCCAGACGCTGCACTGGGAATCGTCCTTCAAACGTGGAACTCAAAATTGATTCTCGCTTCTACAATTACTCGAGAGACAGGCTCGTCGTTGCTAACCGTGCATTGATTTCCTCGCCTTCTCCCATGGGAGCTTAAGTTTCGTGCGGAAAAACGATTATCAAGAACTCGCCGACGTAAGTCCGGAAATTGGCACGTACAGGCAGGCCTTACGGTTGGAATGATAATGACACCTAGAGCTCATCTTATGACTTGCGAGTCGGTTTCCGATGTAACTACGCGAAATATCAATCGTCACAGCTATGTCCCTGTGGTTCATGACGGTGGTTTCGGGGGACTATTCTTTGCAGAACGCTTCTTCGACGCGACACCGCCGAGTGGAAAAATCTCTGAGCGTGTTTCCGCTCCAGAAGAGACGTTGGTTGGAGCCGACGCAAGCATTTCTAGACTTCATCCGAGACGCCGACCAAAGGCCGTGTCGGCTAGGGTCAGGACTTCGGTAACGGGGCCGTCCTCGTCAAGGCAAATTTGATGCAAGAAGGGATCGCCCATCCGGGTGTGCGGAGAGCGTGATTGCATTTTGGTTGTGCTATATGCCTGCTTTCCTGCCGTATGAGGTTCTGCCCGGGTTCATGCTTCGGTCCGTGGTCGGCGCGGCGGCCGCCAACATGATGCTTGTCCAATATGGTTCCGATGCGCCCATCTCATTGGCGTGCTCGCCCGGCGGGGCGGCATCAGTCCAGACCGCGGCGTCATCGGGACCACGTCCCGGGTCGGGGACCTCGCAGGTCTGCGCTCAGGCAGACATCAACACGGAGATTAGCTCATGCATGGATCGGCTCTGGCGCTCCTTCCCAGCGGAAGTTTCTTCCGTCCAGCCACATCCGATGCAGGATCACACCGATCCGACGCGCCAAGGCCACCATGGCCCGCTTGGTGCCGCGCCGTTTCGCGACCCGCGAGGCCCATGTCCGCAACCACGACCCACGGCCCCGGTTCATCATGACGGTTGCGGCCTGGCATAAGGCGCGGCGTAAATGGGCGTCACCGGCTTTGGTGATACCGCCTGTCACGTCGCGCTCGCCGGACTGCTGCCGTGAAGGGGGGAGGCCGACCCACGGGTCGACTTTCTTCGACGACGAGAACCGAGCCGGATCATCCACGGCCGACTTGAAGGTCAATGCGACCACCGCGCCAACGGCCGGCATGGTCATCAGCAAGCGGCAGGTCGGGTCGTCCTGTGCTAGGCTGCGCACATGCCGCTCCAGTCGCGCCAGTTCATGGCGGAGGGTGGCACGGGCGCGAAGCATCGGCTCGGTTGCCGCCACCAGCGTAGTGTTGCTGGCAACCTGTTCCTGAATGCGAGCATCAAACCGTCCTTTGGAGATTGCGCCGACTTTCAAGCCGAAGTTCCGCAATAACCCGCGCAAGGACATTTCCAGAGCGATCACGCCCTGCTGGATGGATTTGCGCGCCCCGAGTGCGCGGATCTCCTGGGCAGACACCGACTTGCAATGGACTGGCCGGAACCAGCCCAAATGTAGCAGCCGGGCAATACCTTCAGCATCGCGCCGGTCTGTCTTGATCGGCATGGCTTTCAGAGCACCCTTCACTTGCCGGGTTTCCATCAGAACCACTTCCAGGCCGGCTTCGGTCAGCCCACGGTGCAGCCATTGCGACAACGGCCCGGCTTCCATCCCGATCATCGCAATTTCGCCCTGTTGCTCCAGCGCGAATTGCGTCAGCGCCGCGGGATCGCTGCCGACCTCAGCCTCCTTCACGATCTTGCCGTGCTCGCTGACAATGCAGACCGCAGTCTTGGCGAGTGAGACATCCAACCCAATGAACAGTTTCATCCCGTAATCCTCCTGTCAGAATCAGATACGGGAGCGTCGGCGGCAACCGGTCAGCATGCAATCGGTAACGGGCAGCGCACGACGCAGGCCCCGTTACAGCATCTCATTGATCCAGAAGATGAACGCTGCAGCGAAGGCGATTGCTGACAAGAATGTGTGCGCGCATCGGTCGTATCGAGTGTGGATGCGTCGCCAGTCCTTGAGGCGGGCGAACATGTTCTCGATCCTGTGGCGCTGCCTGTAGAGCAGCGGATCATAGCTGTGCTGGACACGGTGCTTGCCATGAGGCGGGATGCAGGGTGTGATGCCCTTGCCGATGAGCGCCTCGCGGAAGCCAGTGGAACTGTAGGCCCGATCGGCCAGCAGATGGCGGGCAGGTGGCAGTTCGTCGAGCACGGCAGCGGCGGTTCTGTGATCGTTGGCCTGGCCTTCGCTCAGGTGCAGCAGCAACGGACGTCCCTGGTCGTCGCAAACCACCTGCAGCTTGGTGGTCAGACCGCCTCTGGTCCGTCCGATACATCGGGGTAGAGCCCCATTTTGAGCAGGCTGGCTGCCGTGCGATGCGCCTTGAGATGGGTGGCATCGATCATCAGCTTGTCTGTGCCGCCGCCCCGGGCCGAGAGTTCGGCCAGAATGCGGTTGAACACACCCAGCCGGCTCCAGCGAATGAACCGGTTGTAGATCGTCTTGTGCGGACCATAGGCGGCCGGCACATCCCGCCCGCGCAGCCCGTTACGGATCACGAACAGAATCCCGCTCAGCACCCGTCGGTCATCGACCCGAGGTACCCCGTGCGAGCGTGGAAAGAATGGCTCGACCGCATCTGCGTCGGCGACAGCAGTAACAAATCACCCATGGTGGCCACCTCCAGCCACCTTGAATCATCATCGCTCCTTCAACTCAACAATTTAATGGGTCCTGACCCTAGTTGTTTCCTGACGCCAGATCGAAGGTCTCGTCAGCATTTCAGACATGCAGAAATTGCCAGTGCGAGCAGCGCTCTTTGCTCTCGTGACAGCATTCGAGATGTCCATGGCGGATGCGATAGGGAGACGCTTCGAAACGCCGGGCCGCTGGCTGGAGAAGCTTAGCGCCGAAAGAAGAAAGAAGATTTCTCAAGTGATCGCCGATGCGAAGAGTGATGATGGATTTGCGGACGAGATCCTATTCACTCAGTTCTGCGACAAATCTGATATTGTTCGAAAAGGAATAGAGCTCCCCCGGAGCGCGACATCGGCCGCCGACGTGTTCCGGCGAGCTGAGAAACTTAGAAATGCTGTTGCGCATGGAAATGACTGTGCCTGGCTCCTTCCGCCGCGAAAAATATCGCAGTGTTGGTCAGAGATATGATGATTTTGAAAAGGGAGATTGATGGATAGAAGGCTTGCTCTGCGCAGTTGCCTTTTTGGTGCGTTGGGAGACGAAACGGAGACTGTGCAGGACCCTCCATTAAGCGCTCGAGGTTGCGCGCGTACTCATCTTCCAGTTCGACGCCGGCCTCTTGGAGAATGGCTACTTCTTCTCTGGTTAGAAGCCAGTCAGGCGACTCTACAGGGGGCACGTCGGCGGTGCCTTCGCCTAATAAATCCTCGTCCTCCGCAGCCTGCTGTGCGGCTGCCAATGCTGCCTGGATAGTCAGCGTCGCGTCGAAGACCGTGTCCCTCTCGGTGATTTCGAACTCGTGGCCACGCTCGGTTTGATACTTACGACCAAGAAAGCGATCCCGCAGTTCAGCGAACTGCCGATGCATGTCCTCTCGGCCAGCGTGATGTTTTTCGATGCCCTCGGGTTTGAAGTAGCAGACCATTTGCTCGACACCGCCTTGATGATGCCCCGGCGACGTGGCCAGGCGACTAGGAATGGGTGTTGATGTCCTGCTCAATCTGCCGTGCTGATTCCAGAATGTCATCGAAACTCGGCGGAGTGCCGAAGATCATGGCCGCCGTATTGGCATAGTCGCGCGTGAGCGCGTCCACCATCTTTGGAGCGGGCGCGATCGCGAAGCTGCCCGGGACTGCTGAGGCGAGGTCATAGTCGGGACGGTCGAAAAACATTCGTGCGTGCCGCACGCAGTCGGCGCCAAGATCGAGATCGCCGAGCGCGGCCTTTCCGGTCTCGGATCCGAGAAGACAGTGCATGTATGGACAGCCTCCGTGTGGCAAGGGCTTTCTGACATTGATGACAGGTTGGTCGGGTGCAGGCATGTATTCGGCCTTTGAGTGCGGCCTGTTCATGCCGCTGGCCTTGAAGTCCGCGGATCGGATCCCAGACAGGTCAACGCGCTTTTTGAGCGGCACCCACTGAGCGGGTTTTTCCGATCCCGGTTCGACCGTCGGTCATCACACCATCAGCACCTCGCCAACCTCTGTGCATCCTCTGCGACTACGTCACTACGCCGGTGAATCCGCGAAGCGCTTGCCCGTAGTCATCAGCGCCCAGACGATCCGGGCCATCTTGTTTGCCAAGGCCACCGCAACGACGTTGTACGGCTTTTTCGCCAGAAGCTCGGCAGCCCAGCGAGTGGGTGCCGCTTTGCCCTTACGACAGAAGCGAAGCACGGCATGGGCTCCCACAACAAGAAGGCGACGGATGTAGGGATCGCCTTGCTTGCTGATCCGCCCGAGCCGATCCTTTCCTCCGGATGAGTTCTGTCGCGGCACCAGGCCAAGCCAAGCCGCGAGTTGCCGGCCGGATTTGAACAGGGAAGCATCTGTCACGGTCGCAACGATTGCGCTGGCGGTGATCGGACCGATGCCGGGGATCGTTTCGAGGCGACGGCTCAACTCGTGCGAACGATGCCAGATGTGAATCTGTCGGTCCAGCTCACCGACCTTCTCGTGCACCTCACGCAATTGCTGTAGGGCCGATCGGGCAAGCGGGGGAATGAGGTCGTGCCCCTCGTCCTCAACCAACGCGACGAGCATGCTCAGCCCTGTAGCACCCTATCGGCAGCCGTGTGGTGGCCATAGTCGGCGATCGGTTCGTTGCGATACCAGTAGATCGCCTTGTCGACGTCGCCGGTGAGCTCCGTCGCGGCCGAGATCACTTGTACCATCTCGCGCATCCGGCCCTGCAGGCGTTCCGATGAGGGATTGCGGAGCGTGTTGCGATGAACCCCGGTCAACTGTGCCAGATTGGCCACCTTCACGCCCAGCGCCTGCGACAGGCGCTTCGGCGAGATATAATGCGTGCGCGGCTCCTGAAGGCTATCGACAAAGCCTGAGACCGCCTTGGAGTGTGCGAGCTGTGCGTGGGTTATGACAAGTTACGACCTCTCATACGCACAATATATTAACATTCGAATGCGTAGCAAGTGGACACGAATTATATGACTTGGTTTAACGGCACTCTGCAATTCGTCAGGCTAAGGGGCAGCATAAGGCCTGGGAGCAGACGGCAGGGGACGGGCGGATTGGTTCCGATAGCGGACCTTCTCTAGTGCGGGTGTCAAGGTGGAAGTAGCGCGTCGAGAAGGCGTTCGATCGTTTCCGCTACGCCGTCGTCGACTAGTGTTTGCCGGATCGCCCGCCGCTTGGCGGTGAAGTGCGCGCTGTCGGGTAGTTCGATGCGGGCGGCGATTCCGGCAGCGTGCAGCGCCGCCGCGGCAAGGTCCACGTGCAGTGCCTCGGAAGCGTCGAATTCAGGGATAGGCAGCGTCCAGACGAGATTGTCGAAGTCACGCGGATCTCGCTGTCCGACTGGCTGAAGGTCCTTTACGCGATCAAGCACAATACTCGTGTTCAGGACGGCAGCAACGTACGCGGCTTCTTCGAGTGAGTTGGCGGCCGACCAATAGGCCTTGTGGTCGATAATCACATCGTCGTCCTCTAGCCAGCACGCGCTCAATCGCGTTTCCAGCTTTCGTGTAGAGAACTCGAATCGGCGATCTCGCCGCCTGCGCCACCAGTTTTTGAAGGTGGTTTAGCGACCGCGTCAGCGTCATACGAGGCGCGCCGTCTACCCCCTTGTTGCTATGCTCGTTCCACTTCGTTTCGGCATCGCGCAACCACGCCGCAAGGCCACGATGGCCTCGTGCGTCAGCGCTTGCCGCCGTTAGGATTGCACCGCTCTCCATCGGAACCACGCCCGTCACGAGGTCGAGGAGCCGATAAGGTGCGACGGACTCTCCCAGCGCAATTCGACGCACGAATATGCGTTCGACCGGGCCCTCGGGAGGCTCGACGCCGGTCCACGGCCGCTTGTCGAGACTACCAACACGGCCGCGCAGGCGCGGCGCATCGCGGCGGCTTTGCAGGCGTCCGGCTGCGGCATACTCCACGAGAACAAAGCGCCTTGGAAAGAGGCTTGCACCATTACGGAAGCGTGTCCGATATGGAGATGCAGCAAGTAGCGTTCTCGGCCTTGGCCAAGCCGCGCGCATATGCGCGAGCACCTCGGCCGCCTCGGCCTCGCTGGCATCACGCCGTGGAAGCACACCTACCCAGCGATCGAATTCCGCCGGCGGCGGCCCGGCACGGTCACGCTCACCGAACAGCACACAGGTGCTCGTCGTGCTGCTGCCGGATTGCGCACCGAAGATCGGCCACACCCGCTCCAGACCCCAACCGCCGATGATCGCTACCCGCACGCGCTCCATGCCCCCGTCGCGCATTCCGGCGAACACGGGAGCGTTGAGCGCGGCATAGGGCAGAACGAGCGCCAGCACGCCGCCGTCGCGCAGGTAGCGTTCCGCGCCGCGCGCCCAAAACAGCGCACACATATCCTGTTGTGTGGCCAGACTGCCACCGACCCAGAGATTGTAGCTCCGCAGCGCCTCGCGCAGCCGATCCTTCATGTCCGCGCTCAGGTGGCGATAAACGATCCAGGGCGGATTGCCGATCAGGACGTCAGCCCGGTGATCGGGATGCGACAGCCACACTGGGCGCAGCAAGTTGCGCAGAATGAAAGTCCAGATGTGGTTGCGGCCGTCAAGATAGAGTTCCTTGAGCTGCGCGAAGGTTTGGCCGAGCATGGCCGCGTCCTCGGTGGTCGCGCCGGCCAGAGCGATGGCATGGCGAATGGCCTCCGGCTCGGCGAGCGTGTCGAGCCCGCGGTTGAGCTCGTCGAGCGCACGCTCGAACAGATGTTGGTCGCTCGCCAAGCCGGCGGGGATGCGCAGGGGCGGATCGTTGGGCGGCACGTCGACCAGCACTTCGGCCGATGCGCCCAGCGGTCGCAGGTTCCACTGCATCGAGTCGCCCATATAAACCGGCACGCTGAGCGTGGGCGGCCGATCCTGTACCAAATCGCCGAGTGCCAGCAGCCACGTGACGCGCGCGAGCGCGACCGCGACAGGGTGCACGTCGATCCCGAACACGCGATCGGCACAAGTCTCGACGATCTCGGCCGGTGGCACCCCAGCCTGCCGACCGGCTTCGATCAGGCGGCGAAGCGCATGGAACAGAAAGGTCCCAGAGCCACAGGACGGATCGAGCACCCGCTGTTCCAGCGGGCGAGGAATAGCCGCCGTGACCACCCGCGCGGCCAACCAGTCGGGGGTGTAGTATTCACCGAGGTCGTGGCGCTCGTCGGGGTCGATCAGGCTCTCGTAGAGGCTCTTGAGCACGTCGACCTTGACATCGCGCAGGCGAAAACGAATCGTTTCGGCGGCAAGCGAACGCACCAGGTCATCGCCGCCCGTTGCGAGTAGGGGCCAGTCGAAGAAGTCAGCCTCGACGGCGCCGACAATACCCTCATTCGCCAGCAACCGGCCCGACAGCATCTCCGCCGGATCGCCAATTTCCAGATCGAGGACGCGCGCCGCGATCGCCTTCACGAGGATAGTCAGATAGGTGTGTTGGAGGAACAGCGCATCACTGCCCACGTCATCGCCGTATACCTGGCGCAGCAACCCATCCCACAGGTTCCGCTTCAACCGCACTTCGGGATGGTCGCCGACCTCGGACCACAGGCGCTGCAGTTGCGCGTGCGCGCGGCCGAAGGCAAGGCTGTATCGACCGAACGCGAGCGCGACAGCGATCGGTGTCGGCATCACCTCGGGAACGGGCGAGAGCAGCGGCTCGAGCCAGGTCAGCAACCGTTCGGGGTGGTCGACGTCGACGTCATAGCGGCCGATGCTCGTGAGCCTGCCGAGATCCAGCGTGTAAGCGAGCAGCGTCGCGCCGTCGGTGGCAAGACCGACGGTGGTACGGCCAGGTGCGCTGCCGCGGCTTGCATCGGCCAGATAGTCGGGCATACGGGCGACGACGTCACGCTCTTCGCGCCGTAGATCGCTCTTCAGCTCGATCACGGTGGCGCCCCACGCCACGTCGATCCGCCCACTGTTGTCGACAAGGTAGCGCTCGTGCTCTAACTCGCTGAACGCGGCGCCGAAGCCTTCTCGCAGCAGTTCCGTGATCAGGCCCCGCAACGCCTCGTGTCGTGGCCGGGAAGCCATCGATCGGACGATGTCGGGCAGACGATCTCCGCGCCAACTGTTTGCCACTTTCCCCTCCCGCTTGAGGCTGTACCGTTGCCGCCGCATGCGCGAGAGCATAAGTTGCCACCATGAGATTCGCTCAAGCAGACTTGTTCGCGCAAGACGACGCCGAACGCAACACGCTATCGCAATCAGAGCGGGTAGCGATCCGATCGCGTCTGGAAACGACACTGGCCAAGCTCGAAGCCACGGCAATCTTCCCTTGGCGCGATCCGCTGGACGCCGTGCACGAGGAGAACCGCTTCCAACGCGACAGCGAAATGCTCGGTGAGGAGGGCGTTCTTCTGTGGCACCGGTTCGACACAGAGATGGACCGGCTCCACGCGACGCGGTTCTCTTCCGACCTCCGCTCCGCTGGATCGACGAATTGACCAGTAGTTTGTCAAGTGCTTGGAAGTCGACCAGAGCCAAAATGAGGCGCAAAGTTACTACGCAAGCTTTGCCTGAAATGGGCCGCTGGGCCCAAATGTCTTTAGTCCGCCCCCCAATTTAGCCAGCCAATCCCTATTAATGGCGAGCCCCAGCTCAGCCTCGCTGTGAGGCACGTCGCTGATGACAGGCGTACGGGAGTCTCCGGTGCGACCGGAGATGAACGTAACTAACGGGTAATCGAGCTGCCGGTCGATACGTACCGCCGGACCGTCCTGCAAGGTCCGACCAATCCCATCAGCTGTCATGAGCTCATGAGGTTCAGATAGCCGGCGGAAGGTTTCGTCCCCGTACCTTTCGCGAGGCTCTGGCAGGGGCGCTACGAACATATCGCTCTCTCAGGAAGGCAGAGACCGTATCAGGTGTCGGAACCGTCTCGCTCCGAACCGTGCTCCGAGGACAAAGTAGTGCCTCGAGGCAAAAGAAATGAGGCCGCAGATGGGACAGACGCTTGTTAAGCGCTCCCGTTTTCGGCGTCCCACTGGCACCAGCGAGCTTCGCCTCCAGTTCGGCGGCGATGTCGCTCGCAAAGGCTAGGTTCGCCCCGCTGACAGAGGGGACCAGCCCCCTGAAGTTAGGGTCCATCGTCACACTCGCATGATTGTAGAAGAGGTAAAGTGGGACCCACGGAGGGGGTGTGTCCCGCAGGGTGCGGAATTGATAGTCATGCTTGGGCGAGGGCCTATGCAGCAGCTCGCTGTAGGAGCGGTTCTTGTTTTGGACCACGGCGGCGTTTAGGCGCTTGGCTTGGATCCGCACCCAAAGGTCGCGACCCTCAGACACGTTCCAGAACCGCAGATCAAGATCACCCCCGGTGTCCTTTTCGATCGGGTAGGAGATGACGAGCTCTGGACCGGCGAACGCGGCCAGCGCGCCCGTGAGGATGTCGGTCATGGTTTCTTCCCGGAACCTACCGCGCTTGAGGTTGGTCTCGCGGTCGAGCAGTCCCCCGATCACAAGAGGTAGCCGTGTTGCCAGGTCGCAAAGTGTTGCCAACGTTGTAATCCTACGATGACTATTGCCGCTCCGCGAATTCCACAATCACCTACACTCAGCGCAGGGAGTTAGCGTGTTGTTTCAAGCGAGCGGTAATGAACGGGGTCGTGGTTCCGCACGGCATCTAGGATCAGCGTGACGATCGCCTGCGCCTCGCTCATGTCTGGCAAGCGCGAATGACGGCCTATCCGAGCTACAGGCTTCGGCATGGCGCGCTCAAGGACAAGGTCAAGAGCTGGGGCCAGGACTCGCCAAACGCTCCTGCACTGCAAGGCCGCCGGGCCAAGAGCCAGAACTGTCCAACAGGCTGATTGACGTGCACAAGACAGCATACGCGTCCTTCGGCGAAAGCCTCGCACGAAATACGTGGTGAGGCCCGACGCAACCGGCCGGTGCCAGTCGTCGGCTCTTGTTGGGGGGGGGGGCGCCGAGTTATAATGGAGATAATCTTCTTTTGTATCTAGGTCGATGATGATATCCGTCATGCCTGCCAAAATGAGTCGGCGCTGGGCACAGCGTGACGACCCTATTCTGGCGGGCCGAGGCACTGCCCCAGCACCTAGCAGCGAGAAAACACACGCAAGGAGAACTCCATTGCCTTCTTCAGAGACCAGAGCGCAGACACTCGGCCCTAGCATGATTTGGCGGAACTGGGTGAGCAATCAGGTTTGTCGGGTGAAGCATTTCGAAATGCCAAGTTCGGACGATGACGTCTGCAGAACGATCAAGACAGCAGCTTCAACCAATCTGCGCGTCCGCGTAGTGGGTACGGGTCACTCTTATACGCCGATTGTCCCCACGGACGGAGTTCTAATCTCCGCGGAGCGTCTAACAGGGATCGAAAATATCGACCCAACCAACGGCAGCGTAACCCTCCGCGGCGGAACGCGGATTTGTGACGTTGGCCTTGAACTGCGTTCTGCTGGTTGGGCATTGCCCAACCAGGGCGATATCGATCTGCAGACGATGAGCGGGGCCGTATCGACGGGTACGCATGGCAGCGGCGATAGTTTGCAATGCTTAGCGGGCCCGATAATTGGAATGCGGATAGCGATGGGCGATGGATCCATCGCCAATTTCGATGCTTCGCAAGACATCGATGTCCTCAACGCTGCGAAAGTTTGTCTCGGAATGCTTGGCGTGGTGCTTTCCGTCACGATGAAGCTTGTTCCTGCTTTTGATCTTCATGACAAAATATGGCGTGAGGATTTTGAAGAATGCATGAATCATTTGGATCAGCTATGTCAGGAAAACCGGAGCCTCCGCGTGTTCTGGTGCCCGACCGAACACTCGGCATCGTTATACAGCCTGCCCGACACGTCTGGCATTGGTCGTACGCGCAGTAAAGCTGATGTCTGCGAAATCAGAACGCTGAACGTCACAACTCAGCCGTCAGCAGCTGTCGAAGCACAGGCCGGCGAGAGAATAGGGCCCAGCTATCGGATATTTCCGGGTTCAATTCCGATGCCGAACCATAACGAATGCGAATACTCGGTGCCCTACGAGGACGGTCCGGCGGTATTGCGTGAAATACGCAAGCTGATCCAGACGAAGCATCCGTCGCAGATATTCCCGGTTGAGTATAGAACCGTGGCGGCTGACGATATTTGGTTGAGTCCATACTTTGAGCGGAAGACCGCAATGATATCGGTGTCCGGCGCAGCAGGAGAGGACTACTGGGATTTCATCCGCGATTGCGAGACAATCTTTTCCTGGGTAAAAGGTCGTCCGCACTGGGGCAAACTTCACAGCCTGGGCCGGTCCGAGATCGAAGCCTTGTACCCAAGATACGGGGATTTTATTTCTCAAAGGGCTCGCTTCGACCCGGACGGTCGCTTCCTGAACGACTACCTGCGCGAACGTTTCGGCTAAAAGCTTTTATCTATGGTGGCTTCTGCGGTTCGCTGCATAGCCGCCTGGAACTTGCTGCCATCTTTAGCGATCATGTTGGCGAGGATGTCGATGATCAAATATTGTCCAGCGACCCTGGAGAATGCTCCTCGCGTGATGGGCGTGTCTGTTGAGGATGCTCCCAGTACAGCGTCCGCGTTGGCAGCGATCGGACTGCGTATATGACAGGTGATTGCGATGGTAAATGCGCCAGCCGCCTTGGCCGCCATAAGTGAGTTGATTGTATCCTTGCTCGAGCCAGATTCCGAAATTGCCAGTGCGACTTGCTTCGGCCCGAGATTCACTGCACTCATGACGGCGAGATGTGGGTCGTCCAGCACGCGCGACACCAGTCCGAATCGAACAAACAAGTAATGCGCGTATCGGGCCACATTCGCAGAGCCGCCGAACCCGTACAGATCTATGCTTTTTGCTCGTATGATCTGTTTTGCCGCCAATTCGAGAGCGGCGTGGTTCAACAGGTCTTTTGTCTGCTTGAGCGCGGTGATGGCCGTCGACAGCGTGTCGTCGATGACGTCACCAGACGGGCTGGCGTGTCTGATTGTCTGGTGAGTGGAGAGTTCGATCCCCAATGCCAGTTTGAAACGCTGGAAGCTCGAAAATTTGATGTCTCTACAGAACCTCAAGACGCTCGCTTCGCTCGATCCGGATCCGTCAGCAACCTCCGTGATAGTTTGGTTCACGACCTTCGCGGGATCGTTAAGGACGTACTCACTGATGCGAAGGAGCGCCGGACTGAGGCTGGGCTGAGACGAACGCAAGCGCGCCAAGATCTTTTCCTGCATTTACGATTCCCTTGATGTCGCCGAGCTCCAGCTCCCTAGGCTTGATTGACACAGGCAGTGAAAGCAATAGGAATTTTTCAGCAGATTGCCAAGCCGTGAACATTGTTTTCGTTAGAGCCCCCAGCCGCCTGCCAGCCTTTTTGCACGGCATTTGACCATCATCGCCGCGCGGGGAAAGAGTCGCGCATGATGAAAAAAACCATCTTTGACAGACGAAAAAAAAGTGATATTCCTTCAGCGAGAGACTGGGACCGCGGCCGCTGGGCGCGAATGCGAACAGAGATGACGAGATGGGTTCTATATCGATTGGTGTCGACATCGGAGGCACCAAAACGCATTTGAGAAGCTGCCTGGAACAGGGCATGGGCCGCGACTTGGTGGTGAGGACCAGTGAATGGCGTTGTGGAGCCTATGACCACGATATTCCTGGACTAATCGCGCTAATCAGCGGATTTGCGGATGGCGCCACTCCCAACGGCATCGCGATTGGCTCTCATGGATGTGATGATGAGGCCGAGTGTGCCATCCTGCAAAAACCACTTTCCAATCATTTTGCCTGCCCGTTGAGGGTCGTCAACGATGCAGAGCTATTTCCCCTAGCCATGGGGCTTTCCAGCGGAATTGGTGTCGTCGCGGGAACTGGCTCAATCGCCGTTGCTCGGGACCAGAAAGGCAGGATGCATGTCGCAGGCGGTTGGGGCTGGGCAATCGGAGACGAAGGGAGCGCTCCCGGTTTAGTACGTGAGGCTGGTCGAGCAGTGCGACGGCACATTGACCTCGGAGGGGCAAGGTCAGAGCCGCTTGTCGAAGCGCTTTGTGAGGCATTTGGACTGAATAGCCCCACGAACATCGGCACCGCTATCGCGAAGGAAGGCGGTGCCTCGGCTCTGGGGCGACACGCACCCGTTATCTTCTACGCAGCCAATGAAGGCTCGTCGTTGGCTAAGCGCGTTATTGACGAGGGCGCAGCGGCCCTGACCCAATTAGTTCACCACCTGAAGTTGGCGGGCGTGTCCGACAAAGACGTGGTGGTAGGCGGAGGGGTCATCCTCGCCCAGCCACTTTTAGCCAATGCGTTCTCCCATCAAATTTCCGATCGTTTCGGGGCGACAGTGGCGGTCACCTTCCTCGACAAGCCGCCGGTCTTAGGCGCCTGCGTCTTGGCGCGGCAACTTTGCAGTGCCGGGGATGGCCCAGAGACCTCAATTGTCTCTCAACATATGGATATCCAATGATTTACAGGTCAACGATCGCCCGTCAACCCAATCAGTTTCGCCATACCTTGGAAGTGGTCGGAACGCAGCTTCGCGACCTTGATCTCGCGCCATTTGAAAAGGGGACTGTCGTCGTTACAGGAATAGGCGCGAGTTACGAGGCAGCGGGGGTAGTGGCCGGTGAGCTGCAACGCCGCGGCAGACGAGCAAATACTTGGCGCGCAGTCGATCTCATGGAGCCGGGGGACCCTGGCGACGCGATCATAGTCTTTTCTGTCGGAGGAAGAAGCATCGAGCCAATCGCTGCACTCACCATCCACAGCACGTTACCATCCCTCGCGATTACAAGCGGAGGCAACGACCCGCTGTCACGCACCGCTTCGGCAGCACTTCGCTTCGAGTCCGGTCCGGATTCACTGCCGTCGAGCACCGGCTACACAGGCTCGCTGCTGGCAGGCGGGCTGCTGATAGATGCGCTCTGCGGTGAAGACAGCTTCAATTGGAACGACATTCCTCTGATAGCAAGCGAGGTCTTGGAAACCTCTGCGAAAAAGATGGCACGCATTGGAGAAATGTTTCATGACCAGCGGGCGATCGATTGCGTTGGCGCGATATCGGCTTTGGGTACGGCGGGCGAGGCTTGTTTGCTCATTCGCGAGGCTGCGAGGGTGCCCACCGGCGTCGCAGACACGCTGCACTACTTGCACGGCCCGATGGAATCGATGGATCAGGCAACCGGGATTTTGATATTTGGTGACGGCCGCGAAGTGCGATTGGCGCAGGAATTGGCTGAAATCGGCTGTGCAGTTCTTCTGGTAACCGCAAGCGAGTCGCCTCAGGACGCCAAAAACCTCGCAGTTGTGAAGGTGCCATCTTTGCAGAACCGCGTGGCACGATCAATCGTGGACATCCTGCCCGCTCAGCTGCTAGCCGCAGAACTGTCCGACGCGGCCGGACTTACTGATGCCCAGTTTCGTTATAGCCAAAATGACACAAAGGTGACCATGGACGAATCGGAGCCCCGGGTCTGAGCACGCGCGCCACGAGATGACACGTTCCGGACATCCTTCTTGGCCCTGATCAAGACAGCAATGGCGAGCCAGTGCAGTGTTCACGCTGTCTCGAGGCCGTCGACGGCAGAATGTGTCGTGCTTCGCCTGCCAATTGAATGGAGCGCAGCATTCTGTTTCCAAAGGCGCATGAAACTTGGAAAGGTAACTCTACGATAAAACTATACGCCGTGGAATTGTCTCGGCACGGTTGACGGCTGCGAGTAACTCACCACGGGGAACACTGCATCGTTGACGTCCTCTGCTTGCTGAAGCTCGCTTAAGCGTTGCTGGCAGCATCTGAGGTGCCCATTCCAGGCGAGCATAAATAACTCCAGGAGCAACGGACGATGGCATCTTCCCGGCCTAAAGTGTATTCGGCGCTCGTTACACCCGCGATCGCGTTCCTATGTCTTGCGACAGTCGTGCCGATTGCAGCTGTCATTGCCCTCTCGTTCGGTGACTTCAACATAGCCTTCCCGGAAAAGACGCGCTTTATCCGGCTTTACAATTACGCGCGGATCTTGTCCGACGGTCGGTTTATCAACGCCGCGCTGGTTACGTTCATTTTGGTCGTCGTCCCCGTCGTCCTCCAATTACTGTGTGGATTAGCGTTGGCAATAGCGCTTAAGGAAAATCTCGTTGGCACACGGTGGATGCGAGCATCTTTCCTGCTTCCGTCAATAATTCCGCCAGCGGTAGGCGGAATTGTGTGGAAGCTGTTCCTCATTCCTGGTGTGGGCGGCTTGTCTTATCCCGCAAGCTTGTTCGGTCACAATTTCGAAGCTGACTTACTTGGAAGCAAAACGTCAGCGCTTATCTCCGTGATCATCGTATCGATTTGGTTTGGCGTTCCCATAGTTGCTTTGCTGCTTCTCTCGTCTTTGGACTCGATCCCAGACGAGATTTATGAGGCGGCAAACCTCGACGGAGCAAGTTGGGCCCAGGCGCAATGGCATATTTCCATACCGCTCGTCTTACCTGCGATGGGAGCCGTCGCCGTGTTTCAAGCCTTAGAGATCCTTGGGATTTTCCCCGTGATCTTCGTGTTGACAGGTGGCGGGCCGGCTGGGGCGACTGAACCCCTAAACTTCTACGCTTTCCTGACCGCATTTACATATCTCGATCTCGATTATTCCGCCGCAATTCTCGTGGCATTCACAACAACGATCGTCGGCGTGTGTTTTTGGTCTATTCGCCAAATCTCGGCCACTCGCGTTGGGAGGTAAGCCCATGCATCGATACCTTGGACGTCACATCTCCGAATATCATCCACTCGCCAAATCTCGGCCCCTCGCGTTGGGAGGTGAGCCCATGCGTCGGGACCTCGGACGTCACATCTACGGATACCTTGTCTCCGTTGCCTTTGCGCTATTCCTGTTCTCGCCGATATTGTGGACCCTATCGACATCTCTCAAACAGCCGACCGAGATGTTTCAATGGCCGCCCGTGATCGTGGGGGAGCCATCCGCTCAGCACTATACCGCGATAATCGCTGACAAGGACTTCTCTTCCGCGCTCATCAATTCAATTGTGGTCTCATGCAGCACCATCATATTGACCATGGCGCTTTCGATCCCGGCAGCCTTTGGCATCTCTCATTTGCAGAAAACTGCGATGCGAAGGCTATTGACGCTGGTGTTGGCACTCCGGGCGGCGCCAGCGATGATCTACATCATCCCCTACTTTCTCTTTTTTCGCCAAGTACACCTCGTCGACACGAAGATTGCGCTGATCATCGTCAACACAATGTTCGCGGTTCCGCTTGCGATCTGGTATTTGTCAGCGTTTTTTGACCAAGTGCCGCGTGAAATCGAAGAAGCCGCGATGATAGACGGCGCGTCAACGCTGCAGACGATGACGCTCATCTCGATACCCATCGCCAAATATGGTATCCTGGCAACAGCAATACTGATATTCATTGGTTCGTGGAACGAGTTTCTTTTCGCGCTGACATTGACACGCGATGACGCAAAAACCGCAGCCGTCGCAATACTGAATTTCATGCCATTTGAGGGGACCGATTGGGGCAAGGCGGCAGCCGCATGCGTGCTTATGCTGGTCCCGATCGTGGTTTTCGTGCCGTTCGTAAAGAAATACGTCGCCGGCCCAACAACGACCGGTTCCGTGAAAGGGTAAAACACTAGCTCAAGGAGAAAATCAATGAGGTATCTTGGAATTCTTGCCGTTACGTTCGGTGTTGCCGTCGGCGGGGGAGCGACGGCTCAACAGCGCTATGACGGCGCGAAAATAAAGGTCCTATCGACAAACTCGGCATACGATTTGGAGCTCAAAAAATTCGCGCACGAATTCACAGAGAAGACTGGCGCTGAAGTGCAGTTTGATCTCTTCGGTTATGCGCCGACCGTTCAAAAAGTGTCGGTCGAGCTCCTAACGCGTTCAGATAGTTACGACGTGGTATACTTAGGGAGCGAGGAGTTCGGGCGATACGCATCTGGCGATATCCTGGAGCCGCTCGATAATTACATAGACATGAAGAGTGCGGACGTACAGGATTTCATCGCTCCCGTGCTGCGCCTCTACAATAAGGACGGCAAACAGCTGGCATTTCCGCATTTCGCGGCGACACAGCTCCTGTATTATCGTGCCGACTTGTTCGAGAAAGCCGGAATCAAACAGCCACCGCAAACGTGGGAAGAGTTCCGTAATGATTGTGATCTGCTGAGAAAGGCAGACATTCAGTGCACGGCGCTACGGGGTCAACCGGATACTGGCGAGAATATATGGTTTTGGGGCCAGGTTCTTTATGGTTTTGGCGGTAAATATTTTGCGGACGAACCAGCGGATCTGACGCCCACGGTAAATTCGCCCGCTGCGGTGGAGGCGCTGAAATGGTACACGGATGTGATGACCAATTTCACTGTGCCTGGGAGCATCTCAGCAACCTTCGATGATGTTGTCATCGCGATGCAGCAGGGCCGCATTGCTATGACTGTCGAAGGCGCTCCCACCGCAGGTCGCATTCTCGATCCCAAGCTGTCGAAGGTCGTCGGCAAGCTTGGGTTTGCTTTGCCCCCTGGCGGCGTAAGTGGGAGGTTCCCGCCCTTTGCGGGACAGGCGTATGTCATTCCAGCTGCATCAGAAAACAAGGCAGCTGCAGCGGCCTTCCTTCAATGGGCGACGAGTAAAGATCTCATGAAGCGGATTTCGCTCGACAGCACCTTTGTCGCCATCACCAGGACATCGCTGTGGGACGATCCGGAAATCCGTGCGAAACATGACTATGATTATGGCCATGGATCGTTTGCGGCAACGTATGCAGAAACGCTTCGCGGGGCGCCCGAGTGGTATTATCCTCGCATTCCAGAATTCAAGGAGATCGGCGATCGCCTTGGCCGTGCCCTGCAAGAAGCGGTTGTCAGGAGCAAGAGCCCAGAGGCTGCCTTGGACGATGCTCAAGGTGATGCGGTCGAAATCGTGAAGCGCGCTGGATACCTGAAATAGCCGTTACACGTCGCCACCGGCGCGGTTTTGCGCGCCGGTGCGCGCGCGAACTGAACCTCCATAGCGCGTGGGATGAGAGTTGAGGAACTTTAGTATAGTCTGGATTTGCAGCGATCAGCAGCGTTGGGACACCTTGCAGTGCCTAGGGTTCAAAGGCACGCAGACTCCCAATATTGACCGCCTGGCGGCGAGGGGCACGGCATTCGCCCGTGCGTATTGTCAGAGCCCTATCTGCACGCCGAGCCGAACGAGCTTTCTGACAGGCTTGTATCCGATCGCACACCAAGTGCATCAGAACGGCGCCGGCACATTTCCTTCGCATCTCGTTTTGCTCCCAAAACTGATGGCGAACGCCGGATACTATACAGGGCACATAGGAAAGCTGCACCTGTCTGCCACACGTGGCATGATAGAAAAGCGCCCCGATGATGGATTTGCCGAGTTCTACTGGAGCCCTGAGCCATTTCCGGAGTGGTCAGGCAACCACGACTATCATGCGTGGATGTGGTCAAAAGGGGTCAATCCCGAAGCCTACTTCAAACCCTATCTTGACCAACACTATGGTCCGGGACCAGCCGCAGAATATCGGCAGGCGCGTTGGGCAGGCGATCGGGCTGAGCGCTTCATCAAGATGCATTCTGATCGTAGTTGGTATTTAGGCGTTAACATCGACGCGCCTCATCCGCCCCTCAATCCCCCGCCAGACTACCTCAGGCGGTTCAATCCAAATGATATGCCTGATCCTGCGTTCAAGCCGATTGATCTCGAGCACCAGAAGAAATTTGAACGAGTCGATCAGCAAGCGAAATTCGCGGTGGATCCTTGGCACGCAGCAACAGACGCGGGTGAGGCGCACAACGACGAATTGGCAGGACCTACGCATGAAGCGCCACCAACGAAGTTCAATATTTGGGAGATGAGAGCGGCCTATCACGCCGAGGTGGCACAGGTGGACGATCTGGTCGGCCGGATACTAGACACTTTGACGGAAACCGGCCAGCTGGATCGCACGATCATCGTCTTCATGAGCGATCATGGTGATATGATGGGCGACCACGGCCTGCTCTACAAAGGCTGCCGGTTCTATGAGGGTGTGGTGCATGTCCCACTTGTGATTTCCGTGCCTGGCAGCCCAGCCCAAGGATCGGTGTCGAATGCACTTGTCGAGCTGGTCGATATTGCGCCCACATTGCTCTCGTTATCGGGGCTTGAGGTCCCAAAGGCCATGCAGGGGCTGTCACTCGACCAGATGCTGCTTGGGAACACTTCACTGGATTGCCATAAGCCATACGTTGTCAGTGAGTATCACAACTCCCTCAGGTTCCGCGGCAGCCGAGGGTCTCGCGCATCGATGTACTATGATGGACGTCACAAACTAAATGTATATCACGATGTTGGAATAGGAGAGCTGTTCGATCATAAAGAGGACCCCAATGAGCATTATGACCTATGGGATAGCCACCATCACAGGGGGTTGAAATACGACCTATTAGGCCGCAGCTTTTCCGCAATGATGCTTAGAAGTGGATCCGGCCCGGAGAGAATTGAGGACTATTGACCTTGGCGGACCGACGCCAGGAAGGTCACGAGCGAGGCATTGTTCTCGCGACCTTGGGGCTGCCCTCGGTCGATTGTCCAGAAATTGTTCGATAATTTATGGTATCTCGCTGCTCTTTCCTTCATTCATAAGGGGTGAGGATTGTGGAAATGAGCGTCAACTCACCTGCAATGAAAGCGGCATCGCACGAGAGCATCTTGGCTCGCCTGCAGGACGACATCGATCGATTGCCCAATGCGCTCGCTCGCATTGCCAAATACATTCTGGAAAACCCGGAAAAGGTGCTGCACCAATCGGTCGCGGAGCTAGGTGAATTCGCGGCCAGTGGTGAAGCGAGCATATTGCGGCTTTGCCGGCAGATAGGCTTTTCCGGCTTCCGCGACTTCAAGCTGGCATTGGCGGCCGAGATTGGCCGCCCGGGACTGCCTCCTACTGCTGCTGGAACTGCGGATAGCGCTCTGCAATCCTTGCACGACACCATGGCGCAAAACCTCAGCATCGCACACAACAATGCCGATTCCGAAACTCTCGCGAAGGTCGCCGCCGCGCTTGCGGCAAGCAGACGGATCGACCTCTACGGCGCCGGAATGTCCGGTATAACGGCAGAACTGCTTGCCTATCGGCTTTTGCGTGTCGGGCTAACGGCCTTTGCGTTCAGGAATCCCAACATGGCTCACGAAGTCGCCAGCGGGCTTAGTCCCGGATGCGTTGCGATCGGCCTTTCGATCTCCGGCCTCACGGTTGACACCGTCCAGTTCCTCAAGGGCGCCCGTTCTGCGGGGGCACTGACCGTCGCCATCACCAACCGCGCCCGCAGCCCGCTCGAGAAAGCGGCTGACTTCACCCTGCAGGCCTCCGGCCTTCAAGACCACCCGATCGGCGGCACCCTAACATCGACGATCGGCAAGATCTTTGTGATCGAAAGCCTCATGCTGGCGCTCGGAAAGGCGATGGATAAACCGGTTGCCAAATGAAATTAAACTCCATATTGTCACTAAAATGAAATAAAGCACCGATAGAAGTCACGCCCACCGAAAGGGAACTCGGAATGGCAGCGTTAGACCTTCACATCGACGACATCGGCAAGCGGTTTGGCGCGATTGATGTCCTGCGCGGCATCTGTCTAAGGGTTGCTGCGGGGGAGTTTGTGACACTGCTGGGGCCGTCCGGGTGTGGTAAATCAACGCTTCTTCGGATCATCGCGGGGCTGGAGCGTGCCGACCAGGGCCATGTGCGTGCAGGCGGCAGGGGGCTGGACGCGGTGGCGCCGAAGGACCGCGACCTAGCCTTCGTGTTCCAGAGCTACGCCCTTTATCCGCATCTGAGCGTGCACGACAACATTGCTGCCCCGCTGGTCATGCGTGAGCTAAGCAGCTTGGAACGGCTTCCTGTGATTGGCGCGCTGCTGCCCGGAGCCATCCAACGCAAACGCTCGATCCAGGAGCGGGTCCGGCAGACATCAGGGCTTCTCAAGCTCGACGCGCTGCTCGAGCGTCGACCGTCGGCGCTGTCGGGCGGGCAGCGCCAGCGCGTGGCTTTGGGACGCGCCATGGTGCGCAAGCCGAAGATCTTCCTGATGGACGAACCCTTGGCAAACCTGGACGCAGCGCTGCGCATCCATACGCGTGGCGAGATCGCACGGCTTCACAAGGAAATGGAAACGACGACTATCTTCGTTACCCATGACCAGGCCGAGGCGGCAGCGCTTTCAGACCGCGTCGCAGTCATCTTTGGCGGCGAACTCCGTCAGGTCGCAGCCCCTGCCGATCTCTATCGCGAACCCGTCGATCTAGACGTAGCGCGCTTCCTGGCGCAGCCATTCCTGAACGAGCTGGCAGTGGCCGCACCTATAGGCGGCGCGCTCATGATCGGCGGCAGCAGGATCATCATTCGCGATGCGCTCGGATCCGGGCTGGCCGGAACGCTGGCCTTCCGCCCCGAGCATGCGACCCTGGCTGAGAAGGATCATCCAGGAGCCCTGCCGGTTCGCGTCACGCGCATTGAGCACGCAGGGATCGACGCTCACGTCTTTGTCGATGCCGAGGCCGGCGCTCAGTTCGTCGCCCGCATTTCCGCCGAGCGCGCGCGATCACTGCGTGACGGCGACAATCTGGGACTGACCATCGACGCTGAACAGGCATGGTTCTTTCCTTCCAACGGCTCGCGCCAGCGTGGCGATCACAGCGGGGCAGCCTGACATGGCCTTAGCCAACGACATTCCGCTCAGTTCCTTAGCTCCGAACACTGCAGGCAGCTACCGGCCGGCTCGGGCCCAGGCGCAAGCTGGCATAATTCTGTCCGTGCCGGCGACGCTGTTGCTTGTTGCCCTTGTAATCGGACCCGCCATTCTTGTCTTCTTTCTGTCCTTCACGAATGCGTCGCTCGGCTTGGCCGGAATCCAATTCATCGGGGTTGCTAATTATACGCGCATGTTGACCGACCCTGGCTTTGCTCAGAGTCTGCGCAACACCGCGCTCTATGTGGCTGTGGTCGTGCCGACGGCAATCGGGTGGGGGCTGCTCGTCGCCGTTTTGATCGCTAGATCACGGTTCGCAGTTCTCTATCGAACCGCTTACTTTCTGCCCGTGGCTGCAAGCTTGGTTGCTCTCGCGACCGCGTGGGAAGCAATCCTGCATCCAAGTCTGGGTTTTGCCAACACGCTGCTGCAGCTCCTGGGCGCATCGCCCGTCAGGTTCCTGTCCGACCCGGCGACGGCCATATATGCGCTCGCGGCGATCGGCGTCTGGCAGTTGGTTGGCTTCAACATGATCCTTTTCCTGGCTGGCCTTTCGACCATTCCAGAGGAGCTCTACGAAGCTGCGACTATCGACGGGGCGGACAGCGGACTGAAGCGCTTACTTCTGGTCACCTGGCCGATGCTGGCGCCAGTTACGGTGTTCGTCACCGTGATGACAATTATCCGCGCCTTTTCGGTTTTCGAAACGGTCGCGGTCCTCACACAGGGAGGGCCGATGAAATCTACCTCCGTCGTTCTTTACACTTTTTATGAAGAAGGTTTCCGCTTCTTCCGCGTCGGATATGCTTCTGCGATCTCCGTTTCCTTTTTTGTCTTCGTGACTTTCCTGTCGCTCGTCCAGATGCGCGTCTCCGAGCGTCGGGCGCGCTGGAAAGCAAATGGAGGCCAGTGATGATCCTGGGGCAATCTTCCTCTTCCCGCATTGTCTCGCATGCTGTGCTTGTCACCGGCGCGATCATCATGGTCTTTCCGTTTCTGTGGATGATCCTTGCCTCGCTGACGCCACAGAGCGAGATCTTTGACGGCAGCCTGCTTCCAACGCCGACCCTTCACGGCGCAATCGACAATTACGGCACTGCGCTCTCGGCAATTCCGCTGCTTCGGTTCATGGCAAATGGCTTTGTCGTGTGTCTGGCAATTCTTGTGTTGCAGATCGCGATCGCCATCCCATGCGGCTATGCGCTGGCCAAGCTGTCCTTCCCGGGCCGCCCTATTCTGCTTGTCGGCGTCCTGCTCGGCCTTCTGGTGCCGGTGCAGATACCAACCATCCCGATCTACATAGCCCTCGCAAAATCCGGACTGCTCGACAGCTATGCCGCTCTGGTTCTGCCCTGGATCATTTCGGTGTTTGCCATCTTCCTGTTCCGGCAGTTCTTCGTGACCTTTCCCGATGAGGTGCTCGACGCGGCGCGGCTCGACGGTTTCAGCGAGCTATCGATCGCCTGGCGGATCATGCTGCCAGCAGCTTGGCCGGCCGTCGTCTCCTTCTCGATCTTCTCTATCGTGGCCCATTGGAACGATCTTTATTGGCCAATGGTGGTGATAACCAATCCCGACATGATGACGGCTTCGCTCGGCATTGCCTATTTCCGGCAGGCCGGCGAGGGCGCCGGAAATGTCGGTGCGCTGATGGCGGGGGGCGTTCTCGTAACTGCTCCCTTGGTCTCTTTTTTCCTTCTCATGCAGAAACACTTCATCCGAGGTCTGGTGCTCGGCCGACACTAGCTCCGTCTCTAAAAACCCCCATCTCAAAACTCAGGAGAGCAATGTGAAAACAGTTGCAATGATCCTTGCTGCCGGTGTCGCAGCGGCAGCCATGCCAGCGCAAGCCGAGACGAAACTCAATGTCTATTACGCCTGGCCCGAACACGAAGTGATCCACAAGCCGATTGCAGACCGCTTCATGGCGGACCACCCGGAAATCAAGATCAGCTTCCGCGCTGCTGCGCCGAGTTATGACGAAGCTGTCCAGACGTTGATTCGTCAGAGCATGGCAGGCGAGTTGCCGGACGTTCACTATGTCGGCTTTAACGTGCTCCGTCCGCTCGTCACGCGCGGGCTCGTAAAGCCCATCGACGATCTCGTTGCCGCCGATCACCTGGCCGATAAGGGCTACACGGAACAAATCCTGTCTCTGGCAAGAATTGAGGGCCATCTGTACGGACTTCCCTTCGCCATGTCGACGCCGGTCGTTTATTACAATGCCGATCTCGTGAAGCAGGCGGGCGGCGACCCCGACAAGGTTCCGACCGATTGGGACAGCTTCGTCGCACTGGCCGGCAAGGTCGGTGCGCTCGGCAATGGAACGTCCGGCATGTATTACCAGCTCGGCTCGGACGACTGGGCCACGCAGAACCTGGTACGCAACTTCGGCGGCCAGATGATGAACGACAAGGAGAGCGACATCGCTTTTGACGGTCCTGCAGGCCAGGCTGCCGTCAAGCTGTTCAAGTGGTTCCACACCGACGGCGCTCAGCCGGCGATCGACTCCCATGCCGCCCGGCAGCTCTTCACCTCTGGCAAGCTCGGCTTCTTCTTCGCCTCTGCCGGCAGTGTGAGCGGTTTCGAAGGTGAAATTGGAGATCGGTTCAAGCTCCGCACAGCCAAGCAGCCGCTCGGCGCTGAAGATGCGACGATGCCGACGGGCGGCATGGTTGCGATAATCCTTACCGACGATCCCGCCAAGCGCGCCGCCGCCTGGGACTACGTCAAGTTCACCACAAGTCCTGAAGGCCAGAGCATTGTCGTGCCGAATACTGGTTATATGCCGACCAACACGCTTGCCCTCGACAAGGATCATCTCGCCGGCTTCTACGATAAGCACCCGAACTGGTACACCAGCGTGCTTCAGACGCCCCGCGCCCGCCCGTGGTTCTCCTGGCCTGGTGATAACGGCGTGCAGATCGGGGAGGTCCTCCGCGACGAGATGACGGCTATTGCGCTTGGATCCAAGGAACCGGAAGCCGCTCTCGCAGACATGGTGTCCGAGGTTCGCGCACTCCTGCCGAAAACGAACTGATCGCCTCGTCCGAGACGCTGCACGCTCCTGTGCGGCATCCCTCCCTTTTTCGGGATTATCCATGAAACTCATTCATCTGACCGACCCCCATCTTGTGCCGTTAGGCGCCATGCTCTTCGGCTTCGATCCTGCCCAACGGCTTCGCAAGACCATTGAGCGCATCAACCGCGATCACGCCGACGCCGAGCTTTGCGTCGTGACTGGCGATCTCACTGACGAGGGAGATTTCGCTTCCTATGTCCTACTTCGCGAGGTGCTGCAGGAACTGCGCGTGCCCGCCCGCCTTCTGCTCGGCAATCACGACAGCCGCGAGAATTTTGTTCGGGCGTTTCCTGGAGAGCCGCGCGATGAGAACGGCTTTATCCAGTCGGTTCACGACGGATCTGCCGGGCGCCTCATTTTTCTCGACACATTGGTGGAAGGTTTCGGTCATGGCTCCTTGGACGATGGTCGGCTCGAGTGGCTGCTGGCCCGGGTGGCCGAGGCGTCGGATGTGCGGGCCTACCTCTTCGTCCATCATCCGCTGCAGCCGATCGGCCTGCCGCATTTCGAACCCTGGAGCACCGAGAATTGGCGCCCGATCATGCAGGCGATTGTCAGCGCCGGCAATGTGCGGCACATTTTCCACGGCCATGTGCATGTCGATGTTGGCGGCACCTGGAGCGGCATCCCTTTCAGTGCAAACCGCGGCGTGGCGCATCAGATCATTCCACATTTCACGCGGAGAGACGCGGACTTCGTCGAGGATGCGCCCGCTTTTGACATCGCGATAATCGACGTTGATGGGGTCCTGGTGCATCGCTTCGAAGTTAGCGACCGACATGTGGTCGAGGTCTCCGCAGAAGGTTGGGTTCCCGAGGGCATGCAATGAATCAACAGGCCTCTTATGAACTGGTCATCTTCGATTGCGACGGCGTTCTGATCGATAGCGAGACGCTGGCAAGTCGAATCGATGCCGAAGAACTTACCCGCATTGGCTATCCCATGTCGTATTCTGATGTGATTCTGCGGTTTACCGGCCTTTCCTCAGCCACCATGCGGAAAATGATCGAAGAAGACTGGGGCCGCCCTCTACCCAGCGACTTCGACGTCATCGTGCAATCCCGGATAAAGGAAAGCTACCAGACGGAACTGCAAGCGATCAGCGGCATTGACCAACTCCTGCATCAGTTGCGATTGCCGCGCTGCGTCGCATCGAGCAGCGCCCCCGACAAGCTGCGGCTTGGTCTTGAACTGACGGAACTTTGGGCATACTTCCATCCCCACGTGTTCAGCTCCGCCATGGTAAAGGCCGGTAAGCCTGCACCGGACCTCTTCCTGTTCGCTGCCGCCCAGATGGGCACTAAGGCAGCGCGCTGCGTCGTTGTCGAGGACAGCATTGCAGGCGTTCGAGCCGGTATGGCCGCGGGGATGATGGTGATCGGTTTCACCGCGGGCGGCCACTGCCACGACGACCACGGTCAACGATTGCTGTCAGCCGGCGCTGCGGTGGTCGCGCGATCAGCCGAAGAACTTAGCGTCCTGCTGATGACGAGCGAAGTCCAGCCCAATACAAAATGGCAGGAGGCGGACCCGGTGGCAGCAGGTGCCGTAAGGTGAACTGCAGCAGCTTCCCATCCACTCAACCCCACAAAAATGTCTTCCTATACCGACTGTCCCGGCGATTCCGTCCACTTGACATAAATCCGAACAAAGCTCCCTTGCATTCGATATCGGCGAAGTCTGACAGGCGGATGCGGCATGGGGCGGGCGCGCGCAAGCGACACTCAACGGTGTTCGACCGAGCTGCTCACAAATTACAATTGAGGGTCAAGAAGGAGCATTCGTGTCTGCGTGGGGGAACTCACCGGAGCTCGAAGCACAGGCCCGTGGCACCGTTTCGATGATGGACGAGTTACTTCATGATCAACCGAAAGCGATAGCGACCGAGGTCCCTTATGCGGCCCGAGCATTTACAACTCGCGACATTTATTGGCCGTTCGTCGGTCAACTGTTTGCTTTGGAATCGAACACCTCGATCCGGGCGGCAGAGAGGGTCGACCCCTCACTGCTCACGGTTCGCTGTCAGACGCCTGGAATAGATGGTCACCACAACGACGGCAATCAAGTGGCCTGACGCAGCAGCGGTCTCTTGTCCCACTTCCTCCCAGGGTCGGGCCCAATCTGAGTGTGGAGCAATGCAGAAAATCATTCATATCACGGATCCTCATTTTGTTGCCCCTGGCAAGACGCTTTACGGCATCGATCCGGCGCAGAGATTGCGCGACACCTTGGACCATGTCTCGCGCGTACACGCAGATGCCAAGCTCATCCTTATTACCGGCGATCTTGCTGATACAGGCGATCCAGCCGCTTACGCACTCTTGCGCGAGATCTTGTCGGAGGTCCGGCTCCCGGTCCATTTGACGATCGGCAACCACGATGACCGCGGCGCATTTCGAGGCGTATTCGGCGGGGAAGGATTCGTTCAGGCGGCTGTCGACTTGCACGACTGGCTCGTCGTCTTGCTCGACACAAAGGACGACATCAGCCATTTCGGTTGTCTTGACGGTGGCCGGTTTGAATGGCTGCAGGACCAGCTTTTCCGTGCCGCCGGCCGACCAGTCGTGGTTGCTATGCACCATACGCCGGCGGATTTGCATGTGCCTTGTTTTAAGACGAGCGATATGAAGGAGTCCGATCGGCTCCTTTCCATCCTTCGGAAAAACGCATCGGTCCGCCACATGCTCTTTGGTCACCGGCATGTTGGTGCAGCAGGCAGTTTGTCGGGCATATCGTTTACTGCCAGCCGTGGCACGGCGCAGCATATCGTTCTGGACTGGGAACAATATGGCAAGCCCATATTTGTGGCGGCTGCGCCATCATACGATGTCGTCATGTTGGACGGATCGGATGTCGTTGTCCATCGTCACGAGGGACTTGATCAGCTGCCTGTCATTCGTCCCGGTGATCCGAAATGATGGCTTCACCATCGATCAAAACGTCCGATCGGTCGCGGCCTCGACTGATCATCTTCGATTTTGACGGCACCCTTGCGGAGACGGAAATCGTAGCATCGGAGGTGATTTCGGCAAAACTTGCCGCGGAAGGTTTCCAGGTGCATCCAGATGAAATAACGGCAACGCTCTCCGGTGTTGAGCGAGACGATCAACAACGGCATCTGGAAAGACTTGTCGGTGTAAGCCTGCCGAAGAACTTCATGGAAACGGCCGCGGCTGAGATCCAGCTGGCCGCCTCTGGGATCCTGTCGGCGACACCTGGCGCGGTTGAACTGCTCCAGTGGCTTTCCATTCCCTTTTGTGTCGCATCGAACACATCTCGTTTCGAACTCATCCACCGCATGAGAGCCGCCAATCTCTTGGGGCTTGTTGGCTCACGGTTCTTCTCCTCCGATGACATCGGTGTCCGGAAGCCTGACCCTTCTGTGCTGCTATTGGCGGCGGAAATCATGGGCGTGTCTGCCAGAGAGTGCCTTGTCATTGAGGACAGCGTCATCGGTCTTAGTGCCGCGCGAAATGCAAATATGCGCTACTGCGCATTCGGGGGCGCCCGCCACCATACGAGTCGACTGAGGAATGACCTCCGGACCTTTGAGCCGGAGGCATTGTTGCTGAACTTGGCGGAACTTAAAGGTTTGCTTTGCCCAATGTAGAAAGAGGGCAGCGGCGTGGACGGTCCGCCCGCGCCTGCATCCGGAACACCATACCCCGGCGGGCAGTGCAATGGCGGACAGGTCATCAAGCTTGGTGCGGGATGCGGTATGCGGTCTGGTCGCCAGCGGGCCTAGCTCACAATCCAGAATCGCGCATTTTGTTGCCTAAAACCCCGAGCTTCTTGGGGACTTATCTATCTCCAAACTCGTAAGTCAAACAAACAGCGGAGAAGCGTCGGTTTTGCGTTTTTGCCGTACTCTTGGCCTCTCTGGGTTTCGCGAGTTCAGGGTGGCGTTACCGGGGAGATTGAGCGCGATAAAGCCCGGCGACTGACACAGCACCTCGCCACTGAACTCGCATGTAAGACCGGAAATTGCGAACCTGAGCGCGGCCTTCCTACATTCGGTTGAGGCCTCAGCTCGCCTTCTCGACTACGCCCAGATCGAGCGCCTGACGGAGCGACTACAGAGTGCTACGCGTGTCGAAGCTCTTGGTATGGGCGTCTCCGCAATCTGCGCAGAGCTACTGTCACAGCCGCCTGATCTGGCTGGGGACCCCGGATTGTGAACATCGCTCGCGGTCTGGCTCATGGGCTGGACGCTTCGGCTTATGCTATCGGCATCTCCTATGAAAGATATGAGCGAGAGGCCGTCGCCTTTCTCAGAACTGGCCGCGACCGAGGAGCGCATACGCTTGCAATAACGACGCGTGACAAATCGCCAGTCTCTGGGGTGGCGCATGAGGTGCTCCTACTCAGCTCCGGCGCGGGCCCTGGCCGAACCTGGACCGGCAACGCTTATGCCTTCAATGGCTCTTCTGAGTGAGTGCATCGCCGAGTGTCTGAAGGGGCACAGAAATCCCAATGCCTCGCGAACCAAAGCATAGCTGTGCGAACGCTTGGTAAGATCTCTGTTGGTGCCAACACCGCCTTCAGCGGATCGCCAAGTGTAGTTTTAGTCGGAGCCGGGCCTCTCCGAGGGCAATGACAAGAGATGCCACCCCGGGAAGTTCCGTCAGAACGGTCGCTCCGTTAGTGACGACGACCGTCGTGCGGCGACCACCGAAGTATGGTCTACGAACAAAGCGAGGGCCAAGCGCAGACTGGTGAAACGACAGATGTACGGCCGCGGCAAGTTGGATCTGCTAAGGGCCGTTAGTCGGCGCTGTAAAGAAATGTCACCGAGAGTGGGTCAAAGCCCCCGTGGTAAGCGCTCGCCGGGCGGAACTGGTCAGGGTTGCGCAGTCCGCTAGTCTAGCGTGGCGAAGCGACGAGCGCAGGAAATGGTTTGCGCGCAGCTCAGGTGCGTCGAGCGCCTAACGCCTCCTAGATCTTTCCGCGTCCGGTCCTCTGAGGCTTCCTCCCGGTAGTGTGCTGAGAGTTCTGCAAATTCGCTGAGAGGGGGCGGTCATGGCAGGCTGGTGATGTTCAACGTCACCTGATTCCCGCGAAGGAACGCCACCATGACCCAAGACTGAAAGTAAGACCGCCAGCGCCGCCGTCAAAGACATTCTGCTTTCGGACCCGCAAGGTCTGCACGAAGTGATCCGGGCGGTGATGCAGGAGGTGCTCGAGGCCGAGATGGACGAGGCTCTGGGTGCTTCGAAAGGCGAGCGCACACCGGAGCGGCTCGGCTATCGCTCGGGTTATTATGGCCGCACTCTTGTCACCCGTGTCGGCAAGCTTGAGCTGCGAGTTCCGCAGGACCGGGCCGGCCGCTTCTCCACCGAGCTTTTCGAGCGTTACCAGCGTTCGGAGCGGGCCTTGGTGGCCACGCTTGCGGAGATGTATGTGCAGGGCGTGTCGACCCGCAAGGTCAAGGCGATCACGGAAGAGCTGTGCGGTCATTCGTTCTCGGCCTCGTCCATCTCGGCCATCAACAAACGCCTGGACGAGAGCCTGAAAGCGTTTGCCGAGCGCCCGCTTCAAGAGCCTTTTGCCTACCTCATCCTCGATGCTCGCTACGAGAAGGTGCGCGAAGCCGGCATCGTCATGAGCCAGGCGGTGCTGATCGCGGTTGGCATCGACTGGGACGGCCGGCGTCAGATCCTGGCCGTGGAGATGGCCAATCGTGAGAGCCGCTCGGCCTGGAGGGACTTTCTCGTTGGCTTGAAGGCACGCGGCCTCAAGGGCGTCGAGCTGGTCGTGTCTGACGATCATGCCGGCCTGGTCGCGGCGATCGGCGAGGTGATCCCGGAAGCGGCATGGCAGCGCTGCTACGTGCACTTCCTCAGGAACGCGCTCGATCACCTGCCGAGAAAGCATGGCGACGATTGCCTGCAGGAACTGCGCTGGCTCTACGACCGGCGCGATCTCGCCGAGGCCAAGGCCGATCTCGCCGCATGGCTTTCCAAATGGTCGGCCCGCTACCCACGACTGACGACATGGGTGGAGGAGACCATCGAGTACACGCTGACCTTCTTTCGTCTGCCACGCCAGCACCACAAGCATCTCAAGAGCACCAACATGCTTGAACGGCTCAACGAGGAAATCCGGCGCCGCACCTATATCCTGCGCATCTTTCCAAACTCACAGAGCTGCCTACGCCTCGTCAGGGCGCTGGCCGTCGAAACCAACGAAAACTGGATGGAGGCCAACCGCTACATCAACATGGACGACCTGCGCGAGCACAAGAAGCTCACTCTGCGCCAAGCCGCATGACCAGCACCATGGCCGCCCCTTTTTGCAGAACTTGACGCACACAACCGGCTTCCGCATCCGAGCGCCGCGGCTGGCCATGGTCACACCTCATACGCATGGTGTATGCAGCTGAGGCGGCGCGCGGTGCATGCGTCATGTTCGGATGTCGAGAAATAGCACGCCGCAGAAACTCAAATTCTGCTAATCGAACGTTCAAAGGACGTCGAAAAAAGGGGAAGCGTAGAGATGTGGTTCTGCAAAAATGCGGCCCAATGTCGTCGGACAGAAATGCCCAGTTTGGCTATTGAAGCCAAGAAGAACGCAAAAGCCGATGCAGCCTACGACGCGGTACTTCAATTGCTCTACAGCAAATCCCACATGCCGGGGCAGCATCTCAGCGATAAAGAGCTAGCGTCCGACCTCAACATCGGCCGGACTCCTATACGCGAAGCACTTATCCGACTTGCAGCGGAAGGGAAGATCGTGTCCTTTCCTCAAAGGGGCTACTTTACGAGACCTCTGGTCGAGTGGGTTCTATTGGACTCGTATGTGGTGGCGCGCGAAACACTTACCTTCGCCCTAACTCGTACACGGACTCACCCTCTCGACCGAACCGCCCCCTCTGGTGAGTTATCTCCAACGGAGCTCGCTCTTCGAGCGGAAGAAATATTCACTGACATAGCTCTGGGGGCATGTAATTGCGAAATCTGCCATATCATCGACAAGTTCTGTTTCTGCTCTCATGCCCTTCGCATGGAAATAACCGCGTCTGAGCTTTCCCCGGCTTTTCGAACCAGTCTTGCAAGGCTAACTGACGCAATGCCTCAGCTCGGCAAGACTACGAGCGCAGTGGCATCCGCATTGACTAACCACCTTGATGTAGAACAGCGCGCAGTGTCGCGCGCTTTGCAAAATATGAGCAGGAGACAGCTGGCAAACTTCACGTTTACAAAGAAGTATTGGTGAGCGATTTTCGCCGACATCAGCCGAGTAGCTGAGCCATTCGGCTTGGGCCGTCGCAGGAGGGCTGCGGGTCCCGTGCGATATGATGCTGGAGGCGGTCAAGACACGCTTCGGATCGACGAGGGTGCCTCATCCGATCGAGACCTGTCGGAAAATGGCACCCCTACACCGGCAAGGAACACGCGCCTTCGCCTCTGCGCTGACCGCGTTACTTGCTCCACGCCCGTGAAGCGCCCCACTCCAGCGACGTGTCGGAAGCCTGGGTCAAAACCTTCAAGCGTGATTGCGTTCGCATCACTCCTTGCATGATCACCCATGGTTCTCCGCCAGATCGCCCGGTGGGATGACTACAACGAGATACATCCTCACTGAGCGCTCAGAATACGATCCCGGGAGAGGTCATTCTGACACAAACCCACTAGCCGGAGTGTTCGCGAAAGGGGCTACTAACATTGGACGCCGGCCCTCGGTCCGGCGAGTGCTTCAACCAATTACGGAAGCTCGGGGTGCTCCCAGCTCGCCAAGGTTGGCTGATTATCTGGCCCGCGGCTTTGGCTGGATGATATTCCTGCGCATCCGCGCTGCGCTTTTTATCTTTTAAATGGTGCCGGTACGAGAGGCTGAAAAAGCAACCGCGCGTTGTCACTTCCGATACTAAAATATCTCAGATAGGAGGCTAAAGGTAGGCGGAGAATAAATAATATATCCATAAATATATTTCAGAGGACCACTTCCCCTTCTTGTCAGGGGCTATTAGGTGTTGATTTACGAAGGAGGGACTGAATCGTTCAGCGAGTTCATTTCCGACGAGGTTGACGCCTCATACGCCGGTTGCGAGCTTGAAAGCTCTTTCCTGAACTCAACGTAGCGAGGGCGCTACGGCGCCCAGCCTGTTCTCAGGAGCGACTCTGCTCTTGTGGGTTAGCCGAGCCTCGTTGCAAGACGCAAAAGTATGCGAGAGACGGTTCGGTTCGGCTCGTGACTTCGCGAGTGGCCGATGGCCGATGTAACACAACCAGGCTTGATCATATGACCAAGGATGTAAGCTTAGCCACGGCAGCAAGCACACGATGCGTCCACCAGAAGGACACTTCTCTTGCGCTCTTTGGAGGAGATCCCACGGTGCCGGCTGGGCGAGTTGTTCTTTGGCCAGCTGCGAAACGTAAACATTTGAAGGCGCTCGCAAATGTTGTCGAAAGCGGCAAATATCATCGCGTCAATCACCCTATGGTGATTGAGCTCGAAAAGCGGCTAGCGGATTGGTCGGGTAACTGGTCTGTGCGCGCCGTTGGAAGCGGCACAGCCGCTATTCACGTGGCTCTCGACTACTACCGGAACCGAGGTCGCCGAGTCGTTACGTCGGCTTTGAACTGGCCGGGAGCCGTCGGCCCAATCGCGATCAGTGGACTCGAACCGGTCTTTGTCGATGTTGAGCCAGACCTTGCCGGAGTTGATGAGAAGATGGCGGCCTCCCTCATCAAGCCAGGTGACGCGGCGACGCTCATAACTCATCTGTTCGGAAATAACCTCTTGGTTCCCAGCTTGAGATTCGCGGCGCGAGCGCGAGGCGTGGCGATTATCGATGATGTTTGCCAATCAATTGGCGCTGCGAAAGATATTGTCAATGGAGCTTACTTGGAGAGCGATGCACTCTCTCTCTCCGGCAACGGAGCTAAACACCTCGGGGCAGGTGAGCTTGGATTTGTCCTGACGAGGGACCCTGCTCTGATCCACCATGTAGATAATGTTTCGCTGACAAGCTCGTCGCGATGTGGAGCTAGGATATTCTCCCCGAACTCCAAAGGCTACAATTACCGACCCAATGTATTCTCTGCTGCCATTGCTAATCACAGGCTCAAGCAGCTTGACCGGCAGCTTAAAAAAAGGCGAAGGAATGCTAGGTTCCTTTGGCAGGAGATTGGCCACCTCTCAGGGCTTCTGCCTCTTTTCGATCCAGCAGATCATCAACAATCGATGCTGAATCTCCCGTTGCGTCTTGAGCCGGAAAAGCTCGGTTTTCTACCTGGCCCTACGGCCAGGGATTTCATCATTAAGCTTCTTCAAGCCGAGGGAGTTCCCGTTGCGGTCTGGCTGACGAAGCCCGTCTTTGAATATCTGCCGGATATCTGCGGCCAATGGTCAAGGACCGATTTTCCAAACGCCATGAAGATATTGAACACCATGTTTTACGTGTCTGAGATCGCTCCACCAAACGACGTTGACGTGATGAAATTGTACGCGGCCGCGTTTCAAAAGGTCTGGGCAGCGCTTCCAAACCTAGCTTCAAAAATTCCTGAGATCGTATCTGTTGCCTGAGGGCGGGATGGCAAGCCGATGGACTGCTCAATAAAAGGTTTTCCACCATATGGCTTTTCGATTGTTCTCAAATTCGGCGGGAGCATCATGCGTGATCTTGCCGTGTGTAAGCTCGCACTGGCTGAACTTGAGCGTCTCGCCGATAAGGGCCATCGAATCCTACTTGTTCCAGGCGGCGGCATCCCGGACAAAGCAATTGAGGCGATTGATGCAGCCGAGCGATTAGATCCGTGTACCGCGCATCATGCGTGTGCTCTAGCACAGGACCAAACGGGGTATTTGCTTGCGGATGCCGCCTTCTCTTCCAAACTAGTTCCATCGGCCAGCCTAGGCGAATGCCGAACTCTCGCGAGACTTGGGAAGATTCCAGTGCTGCTGCCTTCCCGTTTGCTGTTTGCGGCTGACCCAGTGGAATGGAGTTGGGACGTCACATCCGACGCCGTTGCCGCGTGGATCGCTTGGTTAACTGGGGCACCACAGCTGGTGATTTTGACAGATGTCGATGGCGTGCATCGCGGTGGAGCAACCGACGATCCCGCTGCACTTATAGAGCAGATCGCTGCTCAAGATCTTGTCCTTCTCGGCCACACCTCGATTGACGCCTGCGCGGTCGAATTCATGGCGAAGAAAAGCCTTCCCGGCGTTGTGATTAATGCCCGTCATCCCGCTCGTCTCGCCGATTGGCTGGAAGGGAGACGCGTTAGAGCGACTAGGATCACCGTCGCGAGCAGGAAGGCCCATATCACAAGCGACCCTTTGGGGGGGGCGGCATGATGTCATCCACGGCGCTGATAGTGTATGGCCCGGAAGTCGCGCGCTCTGGCCTAACCTCGCTGCTCGACGAATTTATTCGCCGGCGAACCGGTTTGGAACTCTCGGAACGGTTCTTTTCGATTCACAGTCGCAAATCCATTGATGCGTTTTATACCCTTACCTGTTCCACCGGCGGGAAGCATTGGCCATTGGTGCTGGACTTATTCGACATGCGTCCGGTTTGCGCCACGATCTGGAGCGGACCTAATGCGCTGCACTTGTCGCAAAAACTGAAGGGTAACACACAGCCGGCCCAGGCTTTATGCGGCACCGTACGTAGTCTCTTTTTCTGCGATAATCCCGTGACGAACCTCCTTCATGTGAGCGATAGTCATCAAGTAATGGATGCTGAGCTGAGAATACTTAGGTGCCGGTCGTTGGGCGACGAAGCGACTGCTTGGATTTCTCTCGATTCCGGCTACATTGCCCATTCATCTTTCCAAATGTTGCTAAACGTTCTCGGCGACAGGGGAGCTGCGCCGATGCCGGACAATCGGAGTGATGGTAGCGCCTTTGCCCACGCAAGATTCTGTTACGACAGAGCACTCCTAACCGCAGCAAAGTCGGGCCTAACGACAGCCGTCCAGCGGTATTTCCAGGGGGATCGAGCCGGTCTAGAAGGCCTCTTCCGGTATGCACCCCTCCGCTCATCTTGGGACCGCCTCATTCTTGAGGCCGGTCTGTTTTCAATGCCTCTTTGGAATTGCTTACTGAAGCGAACCGTTGATGCCGTCGAGCCGGGAAAACAACCAGGCATGGCACCGCGCCGGAAGGCCGCAGAACAATGAGCGAACTTGATCGTATCAGGACAACGCTTCGGACAAGTCAACAAGCCACTTTCCCGCGTCAGATGCAGGCATTCGGACTGGATCTGGTCGTACAGGAAGGGGTTTTTCCTCCAGAGCACTTCCAGAGTTGGCGTTGGATTAGCGAGAATTTTCCCCCATTCGACGGAAAGACCGTCTTAGAAATCGGCTGCGGTTTCGGTCTTCCCGGCCTTCTGTTGGCAAAGACTGGCGCGCTGTCGTTGCTGACTTGCGACATCAATCCGAGGGCCGTCGCGAACACGTTGGAGAATGCTGCAAGAAACGGCATTAGGAACGTCGAAGTCATCGCAAGCGATATATTTACCAATGTTCCACCTGGCAGAAGGTTCGACATCATATTTTGGAACTACCCGTCGAGCTACGCTCCAGAAGATTACGAGTTTGTCCACGACCTCGAAGGTGGTGCGATCGATCCAGGGTACAACTTGCTCGAGAGATTTCTTTCAGATGGCCCAAGATTCCTTACGGAAACAGGTCGTATCGTTCTTGGGTTCGGCACTAATGCCCGTGACGACCTTCTTGAAAAGATTGCGGGTTCAAATGATCTCACATCTGTGCTTCTGCGAGCCGGGACCTATCCCGACGTCAACGTAACTTACAGGCTGTTCTCAATATCAAAGAAGGCCACAAGCGCATGATGCCCGAGCTGATGCGCATTGCGTTAGTCGCCATTTCGCGCAATCGGAGCAAAGATAGCTGGGTAGCGGGCAGTAGCGTCCTTTCTCAGTTCATCCAGCGTGCGCCGAACGACATTGACATTCATCATGTCAATTTGGCCGCATTCACTCAGGCTGTGGATAAGGATACCAGGGCTCTGGCGGATGCGGGGTTCTCCATTGCCACATCGCGACCTGCCGACGCGGAGCTGGAGATCGTATTCTTGAGATCGAACGGGACCCTGGCGATAAATTGGGTTCTCGAACAGGAACGACCGACGGCGTTAATCAACGATCCGCTTTTTGGGACAAGGGCGAGTTTCGCGGACGTCATCGCGCGAAAGGTCGAGATGCACCTGGAGAACCACCATTCGAAGCACAGGGATGATCTCCTTGCACTCCTGGAGCATTCCGCCTCAATCTCGGCCGAAATGAGTCTGGACCAATTGGTTGGTAGCATCTCCGCGCTAGACCTCGCGAAATACGTCAATACCAACCTTCGTGGCAGCACCCGATAGATGTCAGCCCCCAATCTCCCAGGAATTCCCGAACACCGTGGCAAACGTAGAAGTGGACATGGAAGAAGCTCGACCTGGTCCACCGATCTGCCGACCGGCAAAAGGAGCCGCTGACTTGCTGTCGGTGAAGAAGGAAGCCAGGATCTTGCCTGCCTTCCTGCGTCCCACGCTGCTGCGGCCGACCCATGCCCTCTCGAGGCCCTCCAGCGCCACTCAGTCGGCGAGCGCGCCGTCGAACCTTGCGCATGGACCGCCTAGGGCACGGAGTCGACCTGGTGCTGCAGCCTTGCCAACGACGAGGAACCTGCCTTGTCCTCCGGTTTGATCCCGGTGTAGTAGTTCGTCAGCTTCTCAATTGTTGAAGCTTCCCCTATGATCACCAAACACCCCCGCGCCGTGGCAAGAGGGTTGCTCGGTGAGTTCGTCGTTTCCATGTAACAAGCACGCAGTACGCACAGTCGAAAGTGCGGTTCAAGTTTATCGCTTCAATGGCTCGTGCACGCGAGCACGCGCGACGAAGACCGAGGTGGGATCCGGAAATAACCTCGGAACTGCCCGAATTGGCCTTGGTGGGGATTCAGACTTCCGCCATCTGCAGACACTGGCAAAGATATTCGCTCAGCAACACCAGAGGCGGCACGTGCATCGCCGACCCGGCCTGTGGCCAAGCCTCAGCCGAGGTAAACAAGACCACCTCGTCCGCAGTCCGGGCGATCGGGCAGTCAACGCGGGTCGTAATGGCAACCGTGTATGCTCCGGTTTCGCGCGCAATGGCCAGAAAATCCTTGGTTTCCACAGTGTGGCCACGCGACGAAATGCCAATGGCGAGGCTCAACGAGCCAAGCCCTCGCGCGAGAGCGTGAGACACGGTGGCGGACCCCGAGCAATGTGCGGGGAAACCTAGGCAGATCAGTCGCATGGCCAGAATATCAGCGCAGACGGATGACGGCCCCGTGCCGAACAGTTCGACGCGTCGGGCCGCTCGGATGCGGTTGGCAAGCCCACTAATTTGAAGGTCGTCAAAACCACGCGCGGACGCGGAAATTGAGTTTTGTAAAGCAGAACTGAGGATGGCGATCCGAGGAGCTGTGTCTACAGCTTCTGATGGCGCGCGTTCAGCCAGTTCGCCGCTCAACTTCCGCCGCTCAATTTCGCCGCTGAGCGCAATCTTAAACTCGCGAAATCCCGAGAGTCCCAAGGTTCGGCAAAATCTTACAATTGAAGCAGAACCGGTAGCGGTGTTGCGCGCAAGGTCGGCAATGGACAGCGCCAGAACAGCCTCGGGGTCTTGTGCAACATACAGAGCTATACGTGCGAGCGCATTCGGAGCCGTGTTAATTGCATCATAGATGATGTCTAGCAGCAATTTCTGTGTATGTCGGGGCTTCCGCATGTGTCTTAGTGTTCGTTCCAAGCTGGCAGTCGACCCGCGAAGGCCTAGCAAAGCCCTGCATATTCGAGTCTCGCTGACGGTTCACTGACGCAGATCATAGACAAGGTCGATATCGGATTCCGGCTGCCGCTCCGTTCGCGCCCATGTCTCGGCAGTCGGGGCAATGGACGCGAGGGCATGCGCTCGGCCGCTCGCGAGGCGGTCTTGCGAGTGGCCTCGTTTAACGACGTCTCCTGGCCCGATGCTGTCAATGGAGCTTACTTTACTGGCTGCGCATGCGCCGCGCAAACCGTGGTGTCCTCGTCGTCAGGGCAGTGGGGACGACTGCACGGCAACGCAAGCGGTGCCGTCTGGGAAAATATATTCATTAGTATATTGGCGACATAACCAATCTTACTTGCGTTCTTCTATGATTAGGTTCATCGTCCGATCGAAACCGGGGGCATGACAAGGTGACTACATCTCTAGGGAACGCCGACGTGGCGTTTGGTAAATAGCTCATCTCAGCAAGTTGGCCACGAGCTTGCCGATGCCACCCGTACTAGCGGTTCGTCTCGCGGCTAGCGCATGCGACGGGCTTTACTTCTCTGGTACGGCAACAGAGGGCGCGACTGCTTGGGGTCAAGCTGGTCAGGAACTTGTCCTGTCGCGCATTGGCTCCGGCTGTTTAAAAAAGCCGCTGCAACAGTGAGGAAACCACAATGTTTCACCCGCTTCCAGAAGAGCTGCGCGATATCGCGGGTCAACCCTTTCCACTTTATCCCTGCTCGAATGAATCTTGGTCAATCAAGCCGACGGCCGGCCGCTCAAGCTCGCGGGTTATGATATGTTCCATTCCGAAGGCGGGCACCCACCTATATGCCCGTCTGCTTGGACTGCTCGGGCTTGTACAGTCCGATGTGTTCTTTAATAAAGACTATCTTGGAGACTTCCGCTTTGTGGATGTCGAGCGAGCTCGCTTCACTCATTCCGAAAATATTCTATGGATACCGATCGAGATATCCTCGCGCTTTATTCAGCCCGGTCAGTTTGGCTATGGGCATCTACCGTGCGACATCGGCACTCGCCATTGTTTAGCGGATTTCAAGATCGTCTTTCTTTCGCGCGAAATGCGTGCGGCAATTGTGTCGCAGATGCGATATGTAGGTGACAGCGATTGGTGCCCGCCTGAGAGGGCTGAGATTACGTGGCGCAATGAGCCGGACGGACCTGACAAAATGCTGAAGTACTTCGATGAGATCGCGCCTTTCATTTTCAATGATCGCTGCCATCCAGTGGCACCGTGGGCGGATCAGGAGAATGTTCTTGGATTGAGCTATGAGCAGATCATAGGCGACCAAGGACGCGAAGTTCAGCTCGAGACCATTCGCAGAATTGTAGAGTTTTGCGAGATCGAGCGGCCGCCGCAGCCTGAGCTGATCTTAAACCAGCTAATCGGACAGCAGACCTTCACCCTGTCCAGCGGGCGAACTTCGTGGGAGGCTTGCTGGAATGCCGAGATCGAGGCGCGGTTTACCGCGCTGGGAGGGACGAGACTCAACGAGCGATTCGGATTTGGTTCGAGATAGATTTCAGGCTGTCGCAGAGCCCGGCGATGGCAGGTACGCTCGGAGCCGCTCGCCGGACGTTTATGCGAGCGATATTCTGGAAAGGCGCGCTGACCACTGCCCACCTGCCGCCCGCGCAATCACTTCCTGAAGTGCCGACATCGCGATTGGCGCGGGGCTTGCAAGGACCCTTGGTGCAACGTTCGACCGGAGCGCAGCGACGGGAGATGCCCGGGAGGGAGGAACCTGCCTCGATCCGGTTAGGAGACAAGAATTGTTGAATATAATCCCGCACACCGCAGCGCGAGTCCCGCGCGCCCTAAGCCCTCTTATCCCAGCTTTACGTGCAGGTGTTTGCTGCAGTCACGCTCAGCCATCGCACTCGGCCGCCTGAAGTCGCTCGGCGAACGGCGACCGCGGGGGCAGTTCGCACGCACACAGCGCCGCTCACGGATGGGTCGGCTGTTGGGCCCAGCCATCCCACCGCATCTCTTCGAATAGCACGAGCCCCTTGACCTCCCGTCATCCGCGAACAGCGGGTGAGGCATTAAAGCGGTGCCCCCTTTGACGTCAAAAGGCCAGCCGTTGCCGCCCTGCCGTTCACTGTTAATTGGAGCCTAACCATGCCTTACGCCAAAAGCCGGCCTTATCGCTCTTTCAGCCCTAGCCCTGCTTTTTTTCGGGCTGGCGACGCAATATGGTCCAGTTGCCAAAGACTACGTGCGCCAGCATGAAAACCATAGCCGGCTCGTCGCGTTTTGGCGGAAGCTCATTCCACAGCGGCGCGACGCACTCTTAAACGACGCCGCTGCGCCAACTGCTGGCAACCCGAATGGCGACGTCCCTCTCGTCTTATTTTTGGACTACAACTGCCCGCGGTGCCGGGCGGAAGACCGTACAATCCAGCAAGCCCTCAAGCATGATCCCATGCTGAAGGTTGTCTACAAACATTGTCCGGGCAAGAGACCGGGTTCCAAATTTGCCGCACTGGCGGCGCTCGCCTCCAGCAAACAGGGAAAATATGAGGCGTTCCATCACGCCCTTATGGCTGCTCGCGGCCAGCTCAGCCAATTCGACATCTTGACTATCGCACGACACGTTGGCCTCGAGGTTGAGCAGCTCAAGCGGGACATGGAAGACCGCGCCATCGAAAACGTCCTCGAGCGCAATTGCGCGCTCGCCAAGGAGCTGTACATCAACGTCACGCCGGCGTTGGTTCTCGGCGACGAAGTGATTTCAGGTGTGCTCAAGATTCACACGCTGGAACGCTTCATCGCCAAAGAGCGGGAAGAAGCTAAGCGTCGTGCCGGATCACAACTTCGGCATTTTGACAGCGTGGCGGCCGGTGCGATCCCGTTCTTTGGCCACGAGTGCCGCTTCTCGCGCCGGGCCAAATCTCTTATATGGCCCGGCAACGCGGTGCTAGCGTGCAAAGTCCTGCATTCAGCTCGCTTTCCTCAACTTGGCCGAACGCGATCGCACAGCTCGGGATCTATTCAGCCGGTCCTGGTGTTTCCGTTCCGCCATCGGCGTCTTTCACCGAAGCCTCGCCAGAAGATAGGCGGGAGGCGCGCCGACGCCTGCTTCAGATCGCGGCCGGCGCGACGATGATCGTCATGGGCTCTCGCCCCCCTGGGGTGATCGTACAAGTCCCGATTGTCAGAAGAATCTGTTGACGTGGACGCCTCGGCGCCAAGCTCGCGCCACCTGTCGACAGCGCGGCCCTTGGCGTGTTGGATAAAGCCGCAAAGCGGTTGCAAGAAATCCCGTTCGGATTGACGAAAATGACGGTGGCCGCACCCATGCACCTCGATCATGCCATTCAAGGCCGAGGCTCTGGTCGAGGTCACCTCATTGAGGATGACGGCGGCCGGAATTGCCTGGATCAAGCAGCCAATCGTGGTGCGCGACACCTCATTTATTGAATTGAGGGTGGCGCCGGCGTTCCGGCATTGAAGTCCTGATATCAATTGTGCGACAGGCTGCCTCATCGAACCGCTGGCGGAGGCAAGCGTGGGCTGCAGCACCAGATCACAGGCATGCCGCCAGGCGAGGCCATCCCATGTGCTTAATGGCCATGCCGCCAAGATCGAATTCGCTACCCGCATGAAACCTCGGTGTGGTGGAGGTGTTGAGAGGCACCTGCGCCAGGCTGGCGAACGGTTAGAAGCGGGCAAAACCCGTAGCTCAGCTCATAGCCCGCCTAAACAAAGGCGGGCATCTTAGAAGGCCGCAGTCCTTCGGACTTAGGTCCAAAAGAGCGGCCCAGGTGATTTCGCAAGCCGGGCGGGGGTTTGCGCCGTTCGCATCAAGAGCTGTCCGCCCGGCCAATTCTGTCCCTTACATAAACCTGACAATCAGCCGCAAACGGTATACCAGCTGTCGAATCGGCCATTGTTTGGAACCGCACACAGAGCGCCGTAACAAACCTTCTCACCCTTGAAGTAGGCCAGGAACTGCAGTAAATGCGATATTTCGCACTGTTCATCTTCGTCCCGGATAAGCTCCGGACCGCCCTGCGACTTCAGTGCCAGCTCGATCAACTCGATCGCCCGATCTTTGTTGCCGCTCTCGTGATAGTACAGGGCTGCCAAACGATAAGGCAGGAGCTTACGTTTGTCGCTTTCCGGGGGATTCAGTGCCAGGATGTGTTCGGACAGCTGTTTTCCCATCGCCAAGCGCTCAGCAGACGGAAAGTGCGAATGGTCAAGGTTCGGAAAGAAGAGCTCGTCTAACGCCGCAACCATCCAATTCTCGGAGTTTCTGTTGATCGCGTCGCGAACGAATTGGCGCATGACGGGCAAGCCGACCTGCATGTCCTTCATTTTGTGAAGCAACAGATTCACATGAGAACGGCGGAAACCGAGGTTGTCCGGCATCAAGGCGATGCCTTCTTCGATCGCCGAGAGCGCCGTCTTCCAATCCTTTTTCTCCACCGCCGCCCGATATCTGTCCTTGATCGGCTTCTTCAGCGCTTGTTCGCGCGCTATGGGTTCGCCTTCCGCGATCCGCTCCGCATCGGCGGATTTTGCCTGATCGCTGGTGCGCCAGCTGCCGTTAAGCACCTTCGGCAAGACCTCATCGAGTTCCGTCGGTTCACCAATAAAGGCGATGCAGCCGTCTCGGTCGACCACGAAACTGGTGGGAATCCAGAAAGAAAAGCTGGGCTCCAGCCAAAGCTTGTCCATTTCGCCTGTGGAGTCGAATGCGATCCGATAGTTCAGATTCGGGAACTTTTCCGTCAACCAAGCGTCCAACGTGCTTCGGGCCTCATCGGCCGTTGGAGCGCGTTCACTAGCCGCGACTCCTACGATCTCAACGCCGCTTTCCCTGTATTTCTCCTGCAGCTGCATCAGATGGGGCATCCCGTCCACACACGAACCGCACCAAGTTGCCCAAAATTCGACGATGTACACTTTGCCGGGCTCGAAGCTGGTGAGGGGCTCGCCACGCAGCCAGGTTTCCGCTTGAATCGAAGGAGCCGGGGACTCGATCTGCAACACCACGTTGTTCTCCAAAGCCGTTGTCAAAGGTTGTGAGATTTTCTGCACGAGCTTATTTCCCTCTCAGAGACGGCACACGGTTCAGGGGAGAGAACATCCTCGTCTGCTCCATTGCATACCGTCCTGCTGCAAGCGTTGCAAGGTCCATGCCAGCGGGCTCAGCGCGCAAGTGCATGAATATGCTTTGAAAACCCTCCGCAGTGCCCGGATGGCGGTTGGATTGAACCTGACAAGTTTCTGCCTTTGTCAGGTTTTGAACGCGCATTGCCCGTGTTTCGCGCCGCCAGAAAAGCGTGGCCCATCCGCACGATCCTGAAGCCCAAACCGTCGAACACGTGCGACACCGCCGCAATATGTCGTGCCATGCATCGATGCCAAGCGCCTCGGCGTTGAGCTCGCAGCACGCCAGAACATCATCGACGAGACGTTCAAGCTCGACCCGGGAACGGGAAAACGGCCCGAGGTTTGGCCTTGGTCGGGACGGCCGAACGGCAATATCGCCGAGAGGGAAAGACGCAGAAGAAGATCATCACACCCGGCGAGCCGAAAGTGTCGGCAAGCCATCGCAGAAGGCAGCAAACATGCAGGCCCAGACGTATCGCTGGGCGATCTGAGGGAGTGGCATACGTTGCGCGCCTGGTGCAGAAATTGCTCGCATCATGCCGAAGTAAGGTCGGCCGCGCTAATCCGCCGGTATGGCAAAGGCGCACTATTCAGCACGGTCGAGGGCACTTGGTTGCCCGGGAATTGAACCGGCTCATCACTGGTCAGTGATAATGCCAGCCAGTTCATCTCGAACGCCATCCTCTCCTGCGCGGATCAGAACCGGTCGAATGGCATTCCATGCGCATGGCAAGCATCGCTATCGCCTGTGGCGCGCCGACTGCAACACCGCGCGGCCGCACTCCCAAATCGCCTGGCAGACACCGGCCAAGTTCGCCACCACCTTCAATCCGCGACGGTCGCTCGCGCTGCGCTATGCGAAAGGCTCCGCGCCAGCCCCCGTCGCTTCACCCGCCCAGCAGCGCACAACCCACGCCGGAAACGAACCCAAAACTGGAGAAACTCGGGGCGACGTCATTTAGATTCCACCCATGCAGAGGTACTTCATTTCGAGGTAGTCTTCGAGCCCGTGGCGGGAACCCTCCCGCCCGATGCCGGACTGCTTCATGCCGCCAAAGGGCGCCGCTTCCGAAGACATACGCCCCGTATTGATGCCAATCATGCCATATTCCAATGCCTCGGCCACGCGCCAGACACGCCTCAGGTTCGAGGCATGGAAAGGTGGCGAGCCCGTAAATCGTGTCGTTTGCCTCACAGACAACCTGATCCGCATCGTGGAAGCGGATGATCGGCGCCAACGGCCCGAAAGTCTCCTCTTGCGCAACCGCCATGATGCTGGAGATCTCGGTGAAGGCTGTGGGTTGAAAACGTTCGGCCCCGCATCGAATTATCCCACCCTTAGCAACGGCATCTGCGATGTGGGACTCGATCTTGGCCAAAGCATGCATGTCGATGAGTGGTCAGACGTCCACTCCCGGAGCGAAGCCGTCGCCAACCGATAAGTGCCGGACTTTCTCCACGAACTTCTCGACGAACTCATCGTGAACGCTCGATTGGACGTAAAGCCGGTTCGATGAAACGCAAGTCTGGCCGGCATTGCGGAACTTCGCCTGGATCGCCCCGTCAACGGCAGCGTCAATATCCGCGTCGTCGAAGACGATGAAGGGCGCATTGCCGCCGAGCTCGAGGCTGACCTTCTTGATCTAGTCCGAGCACTGGCGCATGAGCAGTCGGCCAACCTCGGTGGAGCCTGTAAAGCTGATGTTTCGGACCTTGGCATTGGAGCAGAGTTCGCGGCCCCACGCGATCACCTTCGGACGCATAGACCAGGTTGACAACGCCGTCAGGAAAGCCGGCTTGCTGCGCGAGGGCAAACATTGCACCTGCCACGAGCGGCGTCTGTTCAGCAGGTTTGAGCACGATCGCGCAGCCCGCCGCCAGGGCCGGCGAGATCTTGCGCGCCACCATCGACGCTGGGAAATTCCATGGCGTAATCGTGCCGACGACACCGATCTGCTGATTGATCACCATCATCCGACGGTCTGTAGACGGTGCGGAGATCGTCTCGCCATAGATGCGATTGGCTTCTTCGGCGTACCATTGCAGATACGCGGCCGCATGCGAAACCTCCGACTTGGCTTCGGCAAACGGCTTGCCCATTTCCGCAGTCAGAATCGCGGCGAGATCGCCTGCATGGCGATGATCAGCTGATGCCATCGCCAAAGAAGGTCGCTGCGCTCTCGGGCGGTCAGCGCCGCCCATCCAGGCTGCGCGACATAGGCCTCGTCTACCGCAGCCCGTGTCTCCTCCACGCCCATGTCGGACGTCCTGCCAGCACTTCGCCGCTCGACGGGTTGAGGACCACAAATGACCGCTCGCGAACTGACGTGCCAAGTGCCGGCAGGCGATGGACGGCGCCAAACAGGTCCGGGGATTTCAGTGGCGGATCATCGGCAGGCACAGGGGCAAACCGGGTTCCTCTCAAAGGCAGCTGATATGTATAATCGGCAGAGCCTCGGCGTGTACTCCGCACCTGCGGGTCCTTATAGGGCCTCGGCCATACGGCTGGTAGACCATCCACTCAACTTGAAAGGGAGAATTCTTGAACGCTTCTGGTCGATGGCTTGCGGTTCTCATCAGGTGCAAACTGAACAATGGACATCGGCTTCCCGACCGCGCGTACCGGCCATCGGTCCGAATAGCAGCAGTGCAGCCAAATGCCTTTTTTGAGCATCATCGGATTGAAATTGCTTTCAAAAGTCCTCGATCTTGCCGCCCCCCATCGCGAGCGCCACAAACGGGCGTGGAAAATCAAAAGGGACCACAATCGAGAATCAGCACGGTGATGCCTTCTTTGCGACCGTAGGCACGCAGATCATCTGCCAGCTGGGCTCGGGACCGTGCAGGTCGCGCCCCAAAAAACGAGAAGGGGGGTCGTTGTGGTGGAAGAGGTCGGGGATTTTCGAAAGAGCGTCGTTTACGGCGGGTCGTCCCTGTAGAGCATTCCCCTCGAATGCGACCGCCTTCAAAGGAGGACTTGCCATCGACGCCACGCTGATAACCGCTGCTGGCAAGCTGGAACTCAATACCGGTTAATTGCACTGAGGGCGGCGGCAACCACCCCTCGAAAACTTTTTGCCCGGGGGCTTAAGCTCGGAAAGAGTGTTCCTTATCATATTGTGTTCAAAGTAAATGGACGTGGTGCGTTTCGTGGGTTGAATCACATAAAGTAGTCTGTGTTAACGTCTGCCAAACCACGTTCCCTTGCCGGTTCCATGTTGGGGCTAGATGGTTTATTTCGACCAGGGTTGCCACATGTTTTTTGACGGTGTTCCGGTTTGCACCGGTCAGGTTGACGATCTCGCCAATGGTCATTCGCCCGCGCTCCTTGAGGGCTTCAACTAGTTGAAGGGAGAATTCCGGAAGCGTACCGAGCACGAGACGCTCGCGCTCGATTTTCTTCTCAAGCCGCTGCTTTTGCTGCTGAAGAGCGCGCAGGAAATAAACAGCCCAGCGCTGCCAATTAGGCCTCGGACTGCGGATCGTTTTTTGAGTTTGCCGAAGCGCCAGATAGTAGCCCTCCTTGCTGTTCTCGATCACGCTTTCGAGCGAAGAGTAAGGCACATAAGCATAGCCACTGCGCATCAGCAGAAGCGTCGTCAGAACGCGATAGCCTTCCATTGCCGTCCTGGAATGGATGGATCTCCAAAAAGACCACCGTGAACATTGCCACGACGAGCAGAGATCTCGACCGCATCGACTGCGCCAGCCGACGCCCGGAGGGATTGTGCAGACGATCGAGCGGTTACGTCGCCGGCGCTAGAAAATAGGCCCTCCACTGAGCATCTATCATTAGCCTGAACTTTCGAGCCCTTGCCAAGCTTTGTCGGGGCGGTCTCGCCCATCACGGCTGGGAAGTGCGGTCCATGGAAACCGGCGTATCAGTTAGATCGATCATCTATGCAAACCCTTCGATGCGTTCGTGGACAATCGCGCGCATTTGCTCCGCCATCTTCGCGCCTTGAGAGCCGTCTGATAGAGGCGGCGGCAATTCGAGGTGGTTGAGCGCGCGTGAGAGGGCTGCAACAAGATCGTCGATGCTGGTATCCGCATCGGCTGCCTTGAGGCCAGCCGTGCTCGCGAAAGCCTTGAAGTCGGCGCGCCGCAGACGATCGTCCTTGCCGTTCAGCTTGAGGGCCATCCGGTCTTTTTCGAGGCGTGGAAACACGCGAGTCGTGACCGCGTCGTAGAGCGGAGCCATGCGAACTGAGCTGAATTGCGTGCTGCCGGGCTCTGCGATTTCCAGCAGTGCCATGTTCTTCAGGTGCATGTCGCCATCGGCGATCAGCCAGGCGAATAAGGATCGCTTCAGGACAAGCAGGACGTCTTCTTCGGGAGAGGTCGATAGCGGCCTTAGTGCCCGCGCGATGCGCTCCATCGTGCCGTCGTATTTTGCTTCGGTGGGCACGCCAAGTACCGAGCAGAAGTCCTCAAGCGCGAGCAGGTGTTTGTCCTCGAGGCTCGTTCTGATATCGAACCGCTCCACGAGTAGCGCCGGAGGCATCCCGTCAGGCATCGGGACGAGCGCTGTCGCGGGCGTCTTGAAACCGGCCGCGCTGCCCAAAGCGAGCGACTGCCATTCGATAACTGGCAGGGCCTCAAATCCGCCCGTACCCGCAGGTTTGAGAATGTGGGTAAAAGGCCGGCCGATACTGGGAGAGAGGGTGCCATCCGCACTGAGGAACATAGGCGCTTTGATCTGAACACCCGAAAGGCGAGGCGTATCAGTACGCTCGAATATCTGTGCGAGATTGCGTTCGAAACTCTGCTCCAGGTCGCCGCGACCCGGCCCTGCATACTGGCCAGTGAAGACAGTGTTTCTAGTGAAGCCATTGAGCCGGGTTAACAGGATGTCGGGCGGCAGGGCGGAGAGATCGCTCGCACGCTCGACGATGGTGATGTTGGACATGTAGCGTTTGCCCGAGCGTAGCGTCGCGCGCTCGTCGCGGTCGTTCAACACTGACTCAAGCCAGCCTTCAGGCAGCAGCGACAGAATGAAAGGAGGGAGCTTGCCCGGCGTGGTCTGGCGAACAAGTGGCGGGCCCTGATCGTCTGCATTCCAGCGCCACTCAAAACCATCATGTGTGAGATTTCCGAGCGGAGCGCCGTGCCACGCCACGATCAGATCGAGCGCGGCTCCGTTGCGTGCCGGTTCTGTGGTCAGTGGAGGGCGGAGGAAAAAGCGCTCGGCGTGCTCGCCCTCGCGATACCACTGGTTCGCGCGGGCAAGCGCCCATGTCGCGTCGGCAGCGCCCTGGGCGCTGCCGTATTGTTCTATGAGGCGGTTCGCGATTGCCTCGCGCATCGTCTCGCCGATGGATGCCGCGTGTTCGCTGCGCAGGCGGAAAGCTTCGAGGAAGCGCTGGCGCATCGAGGAGACGTCGATCCGGAATTCTCCCATTCCATCATCGACAATCGCTTGAGCGACTGATGGGTGGTCGGGAGCTGCGTTCTGAATGATTTCCAGCAAGCGCAAGCGCCTGCGCTGTATTCGTCGCCCGCTCAGGAACAGGCGGCCATCCCGGGTCGGGCCGAGAAGCACAGCGCTCGCCGCCGATAGGTAAGCGTTCGGATACAGGTATTTGGCGATGCGGACGGCGTGCTTGAGTATCGTGGCCTCGATATCCTCCCCGGCATCGACATAGATGCCGCGCATTAGCTGGACGAGCTTGCCCGTTTCAGCCTGATAGTGGCTGCGGGTTTTATCGATGTTTTCCCCAACGAGGTGAAGGGCCATTTTCTAACTTTCCCGTATCTGAGATACGGGAAAGCTAGCATAATCCGCTTCATATTCAAGAGTTTCTAACTTTCCCGTATTTGGCATACGGAAAAGTTAGAATACTTTCTCGGAACGACGGCGTTCTCGGGTCGGGAATCGAACCACGGGAGAGAACCTGGTCTGCGAGGGCGAGCAGGCAGAACTCAAGGCGTTCATTCTGCCACACCATAGTCGGATCAGCCACACGTAGGTCGGCGAGTCCTTCAGCTATTGTAGAGCGTGGGATTATTCGCTGTCACGGGCCAACGCCCATAATCGCGGGCTCGGCCGAAAGCAGCTTCTTCGCCGCCGCCCTGCCTGCTCGAGGATCACCTGCTCGATGAGGGCCGGGCGGCGCTGGATGTAGTCTATGCCGAGTTTGTCGAGCTGCAACCCGACAAGCGTGGCGGAAATCGGCCTGGAGGAACCCAGATTGTCGATAGCATAGGCGCCGATCAGATACTTCTTGCTCGCTTCGAGTTCGGCCGCTGTTGGGCCTGTGTCCACCAGCTCCTTGATTAGTTGTCTTATCAGGTCGAGCGTCTCGGCCGCCCTGTCGGCGCGCGTCGACGTCGTCACGACAAGCATGTTGGGCTGGTAGTCTTCCAAGCTGGACGAGACACCGTAGGCAAGGCCGCGCTTTTCGCGCACTTCCTGGAACAGACGTGAGGTAAATCGTGAGCCTCCGACTATATCGTTCATCAGCTGTCCCGCGTAGAATTCCGGGTCGTTGCGTCCCATGGCGGGAAAAGCCAGCTGGAGCGAAGTCTGGGGGAGGGCGTTGCGACCTGCGTCCGCTCGCCGCTTCGGGGTGACATCAGGTACGGGGGCGAGCGCCTGTTTCTGAGGCAAATCGCCGAACAGCTGGTCGAGCCTTGCTCTCAGGGCTTTGGCATCTATGTCGCCTACGACCGCCACATGCAGCCCGTCGCGGGCGAAAGCGGCTTTGTGGAAGGCGCTTAGATCGGCGGGCGTTACGCTGGTCAGGCTCCCTTGGGCGGTCTCGAATACGGATGCGTGCCGTAGAGTCCGCGCCGCCAGGCCAGCTCGGGGATCGCGTGAGGTTCGCGCTCATCGGCAATGATTTCGGAGAGAAGCTGGGCGCGTATGCGGTCGAAAACTGCTGGTATAGCCGGCTGCGGGTCCCGCCGCCGAGGATGTCGGCCAGCAGTCGAGCGCCTCGGCCTCGCCGGGTGCGGCCGTATGATAGGACGGCACCATCCATTGCGTGGAAAAGCGCGGCACCGAATTGCGCACGCCGGTCAGCGTCACCGTGCGCTTGGCGTTTTGCTCCGGCTCGACTGGGCGGATGCGGGTTAGACCAGGAGCCGTCGGCACGGTTCCCTACGTCTTATCGGCCAGCGCCTTGACCGTTTCCGGCTCGACATCGCCGGCCACCACCAGGACGGCGTTGCTGGGCGTGTAATATTTGTCATAGAAGGCTCTGGAGTCGGTGCCGTAGCGGATCGTGTTGGAATTTGGCGGAGCAGCCTCCGGCAAATTGAGGTTATCGGTTCATGCGGCGAGGTCAATCTGCTGATCGAGTGGCTTGGCGGGGAGCGTGTGCCATCCGTCGATTTTTCGCATCGAGATTTCGCCGGACGCAATCAACGCCCAGAACAACATTGCCGCGGTTTCGGCCGAAGGCAGCACGGTCTGGGTCTTGATGCGCCGCTTGAACTCTTCATGCAGACGCTCAATCGCGTTTGTAGTTCTGGTGCGCTTTTCCACTGGCTCGGCGGCAGGCGCGTGAAGGCGAAGAGGCGCTCACCGGCCTCCTCCAGGCTGTCGGCCACCGCCCGGCACTTGAGCCGCCATTTGCGCAGGAACGCCTTGCGGCGGCTCTCGATCTCCTCCGGCGTGGCCGCGTAGATCATGTCGGTGTAATCGGCGCTGATCTCCTTGTGCAGGCGCTCGGGAGCGTGGGCGAGCAGGTTGCGGTGCTTGTGAACCGTGCATCTTTGAACCGGCACCCCGTCCCACAGCCCAGCGATCGCCCCGTCCAAGCCGGGTGCGCCGTCGACGATGAGGAACTCAGGGCGGCGGAGGCCGCGTGCGACGAGATCGTCGAGGATCGCCCGCCAGGCCTCGGTCGTCTCGCCGCCCATGTTCTTGACCGCGAGCAGGATCTTGTGGCCGTCCGCGCGCACGCCGATGACAACGAGCAGCGGGATCGAGGTCGCCTTGCGGTCGAGCCTGACACGAACCACCGTCCCGTCGAGGATCAGGCGCACGATCGGGCTCGTCGGCCAGCGAGCGACCCTTCCAGGCGTCCCAGTCCGTCTTCACCTTGCGCCAGGTGCGGCTGACGACGTCCTTGCCGATCGCGCCGCCGAACAAGGCGGCAAGCGCACGACGGACGCGTCGCGTGTTCGTGCCCGCCAGGTAGCTCGACGCGATCAGTGCGTCGGCGGCCTTCGTGCGCCGCTGATAGGCGCGCAGAGCCTTGCTCCTCCATTCCACCGTCTTGTCCTCGTCGACATCGAGGCGCGCCCGCGGAACCGTGATCTCAGTGGTGCCGAAGATCCCCGTCAGCGTGCGCGTCCGGCTGCCGTGGCGGTGGCCGGCGACACCGGTGATCTCATCACTGGCGCGCCGCCGGCTGCCGGCCATAACGGGGACGGGCAAGCACCGCTTCCAACTCGGTCTCGAGCATCGTCTCGATGAAGCCGCGCACCCGCTCGCGCAGGCCAGCTTCGATCGGATCAAACCAGTTGTCGAAAAGATAGCTCGTCGCCTCATCCCCCGGATGAACGGCTTCGGCTTTCATGGTAGTCCTTGTCATGGCGTAGTCTCCTGTCCGGCACCGCAAGGCCGGATGATTCGAGGTTGACACCCCGGAGACTACGCCAACTCACAATTCCAACCACTCCCGCGACGGCACCTTGGCAGTCATCTGCTCGGCAACCAAATCGAGCGGGACTTCGCTCTTGCGGGACTTCTCGAAGAGGAGGCGGGTTCCGCGAACCCAAGTCATCACGACCACACGCCGGCGACAAGGATTGAGACCCAGCCGCCGTCGAGCACTTTCATGATATTCGCCGAGAAGAAGCCGACATCGACCACCCCGAAGACGAGCGCAAGGCCGAGCGCCGGGAGGAGCGTCCACCTCCAGATACGCCTCATCACGACGTGGAGCAGGATTGTCGTCACAACCATTTCGCCCGTGACCGATATGCCATAGGCTGACGGGAGGGCGCTGGACTCACCAAAGCCGATGACCGCAACATGACCGACCATGCGAGCAGCAGGTTGACGCGCGGCAGGTATATCTGCCCGAATTGCATTTCGGATGTATGCCGGATTTCGAAGCGCGGAAGCATGTTGAGTTGGACGGCCTGTCGCACAAGTGAATAAGCGCCGGAATCACGACCTGGCTGGCGATCACAGTTGCCGCCGTAGCCATCACCACCATCGGCACCAACGTCCAGCCGTGGTCATCTCGAAGAATGGATGTCAGATCGTCCCGCCTCGGGAAAGAACGAACGCGCCCTGCCCGAAATAGCTAAGCAGCAGGCACGGAAATGCGATCGCCAGCCAAGCCAGCACAATCGGCCGGCGGCCAAAATGACCGAGATCAGTGTAGAGCGCTTCAGCCCCGGTTACGGAAAGGCTCCGCGGGCGGCATACTGCCTTGCCGAAGGGGCCATAAATGCTGCGCATCTACACGGGCCAGAACGGCCATCTGACAGCAATTGACGGCTTGCCGGAGGCCGAAGCTCTCGGTGCTCTCTGGCTCGACCTCCTCAACCCGACTGTTGAGGAAGTGAAGCTTGTTAAGGCGCATCTGGCCATTGATATCCCGACGCGCGACGAGATGGCGGAAATCGAGTTGTCGGACCGTCTTTATCATGAAGACGGCGCCGAGTTCATGACGATCACCGCGGTCGCGAATATCGAGGGCGAGGACCCTGTCAAAGCGCCGGTTACCTTCGTTATCAAGGGCCAGGCGCTCGTCACTGTCCGCCACGCCGAACCGAAGCCGTTCTTGATCTATGCGGCGAAAGCACAGCGTACTAGCGGCCCTCCCTGCACGTCCGGCGAATTGGTGATGCTGGGTCTGATCGAAGCGATCATCGACCGCGCGGCCGACACGCTTGAGCGCATCGGCGACGAGATTGATGCACTCTCACGCGAAATTTTTCGCAACACGTCTCCGAGCGCCTCGAAGAAAACACGCAACCTTCAATCCCTTGTCGAGCGAATCGGCCGGAAGGGTGAGCTGCTGACGAAAATTCAGGAGAGTCTCGTGAGCATCGCGCGGCTCGTCTCCTACCATAGCGCGAGTGACTCGACCAGCTGGGCAGTCGCGTCGTCCGGTCGCAAGTTGCAGAAGGAAATCCGGCAACGTATCAAGCTCGTCCAGCGCGATGCCACGTTCCTCAGCGACCATGCGACCTTCCTGTCCAACAAGATCAACTTCCTGCTGGACGCGACGCTGGGTCTCATCAATCTGGAGCAGAACCAGATCATCAAGATTTTCTCGGTCGCTGCCGTCGTGTTTTTGCCGCCGACGCTGGTTGCCTCGATCTACGGCATGAACTTCGATGCCATGCCCGAGCTAAAATGGCTTCTGGGCTATCCTTTTGCGCTGGGTCTGATGGTGCTCTCCGCCGTGGTTCCGTATCTCTTTTTCAAGCGGCGCGGTTGGCTGTGAAAGGAAATAGGCTGGTTCGGGGCGCTTACTGAAAGTCCCACGTCCCGGAGCGGTCGCGCAGCTCAGCGAATTCGACATCTTGACTATCGCACGACACGTTGGCCTCGAGGTTGAGCAGCTCAAGCGGGACATGGAAGACCGCGCCATCGAAAACGTCCTCGAGCGCAATTGCGCGCTCGCCAAGGAGCTGTGCATCAACGTCACGCCGGCGTTGGTTCTCGGCGGCGAAGTGATTTCAGGTGTGCTCAAGATTCACACGCTGGAACGCTTCATCGCCAAAGAGCGGGAAGAAGCTAAGCGTCGTGCCGGATCACCAACTTCGGCATTTTGACAGCGTGGCGGCCGGTGCGATCCCGTTCTCTGGCCACGAGTGCCGCCTCTCGCGTCGGGCCAAATCTCTTATATGGCCCGGCAACGCGGTAGTGGGCGGACCAAGCCGTTCTATGCAGCGCACCAGACAAAGGGCAATGACCAAAGCCGTCCCGGACATCGCATCGGAGTTCAACGTCTTTGCACCAATGCCCAGCAATGGTCGCCGCGACAAACAACGCCTGCGAACGGGCGCTGTGAGCCGCCATCGTTCAACGAAAGATCACCAACGGATGTCCCGAGGAGGCCCCATGAATCGCTGCACATCAGCATTTGCAATTCTTGCTTTCGGCACGTTCTGCACATCGTCGACCATCGCCATGGCGGCGCATTCGACCACCTATTCAGCGCCCGACAAGAGCGTCGTGTTTCTTGGTGGCGTTGGCTACACCTGGCTAAAGGGCAACGAGCTTTTCTACGACGAAGTGGGCAATCGTATCAGCAAATTGATCTGGGAAACCGGCGCGCCGGTTCTGACCACCGGGCTAAAGGCCGAGGTCTGGAAGAACTGGACCATCTCAGCCAACGGCGTATTGCCGGACAGGATTGGTCGGATCAGTCAATCCACCCCGACACCCGCCTTGACCGCTACATCAACCTTGACATGGCAGCAGGCCCAGACTTCGTGATCAACGATGCCACGGTTATCAACCTTCATGGTGGCTTCAAATACACCAACATGAAGTGGAAGGCCTATGGCGGTTCGTACATATAGAGTGGGGACGGCTTCGGCTTTCGCGAGGATCGCGGCAAGTTCCCGGACGGCGAACCGGTCATCGATTACGAACAGCGCTATTTCGGCCTGTTCCTTGGCGCGAAAGCGACCACGACGCTCGGGAACTTGACGCTCTCGGGTCTGCTCCGCAGCGGCTTCACCGTTGATGCAAGCGCTGTTGACCATCACTGGCTGCGCGAGGAGGGGCGCGGCCTGCGATTTGAGGACGACTTCTTCACGGTGCCGTTCATCTCGGCCGGCGCCAAGATCGATTATCAGATGACCGACCGCGCCAGCGTCTTCCTGGCCGGCAATGTCGACAAATATTTTCGCAACAAAGGCTAGAAAACGGCCTACAGCATCGCGACCGGCGAACAAGGAGCCCACAAGGATAGCGCTGGCATGGACTTCTATGCCTTGACCCTGTCGGCCGGCTTCAAGCTGACGTTTTAAGCGCAGTCGTTTCTGACGCTGAGCACGTAAGACCATGCGTGCATTAAGGACGCACAATGCCTCTGCGCGCAATCCATTCAATCGCGGCTATCCAAGCGGCGCCGACGTTGGCCAGGATCTCAGGATTGTCCGGGCGGTCCGCCAGGCCTGGTATGGCCGGCGTGGAGGTGTTGTCCGCCGGTCATCCCGTCGATTTTAAGGTCCCGACGGCCGTCTGGCACCGGTGCGCGAGCCGCCAGAAAAGCGTGGCCTTCCGCGCGATCCCGAAGCCACAAACCGTGAGAACCCGTGCGACACCGCCGCATCACGTCGTGTCGTGCATCGATGCCAAGCGGCTCGGCGTTGAGCTCGCCGCACGCCAGAATAAACTTGGCGCTCCTCAAGATTGCAGAGTCAGGCTAGTGGGTTGCGTCCCGCGGCGTCGTCTCCCAGCGTCAACCGGATCGTCTCGGCAATCTCCTCATCGGGCGCGCCGGGACGCGGTTCATCGTAAAGGCTATCGAGCCGCTGTTCGGCAAAGCGCCGACGCAATGTGCCCACTGTGTTGGGCGTTGCACCAAGGCGTAAGGCAATTTCCTTGTTCTACATCCTCTCGCTGGCCAGCAGCACTATCCGCGCCCGTCGCGGCAGGCCTTGCGCCGTGCCTCGACGCCGGACCAGACTTTCCAGTTCACTCCGCTCTGCTGCGGAGCCAGCGCCTTGAGCAGCGGCCAACCTGGACTCGTCCCGTCCTCGAAAAGCAAATTGTTACGCAGATGCTTGTCCACCCTGACCCGAGCCATCCTCCTGCACGCTTTCGCCGTTGCGCGCGACGAAGACCGCAACGCTTCATCGCGCTTGGCGTAGTGGCACCAGGGACCGCCCATCGAATGACTCATGCGAGGCATCTCAAGGCTGTCCGCGGTCCAGCGCCAGATCTCCGCCTCGCCCGAGGCGCGCAGAGCTGGCCGGTTGTGCAGGAGCCGTAGGCAATATTCGCCGTCCTTGTTCGGATGGGTAACGCTTGCGTCTCCCGTCGCATTCTACCTCGCTTTCCGAACGTAGCCGTGATGCGAACTCTTGCTGCATATAAAGTCGAATCAGGGGGATTTGGATCATACGATACGGAGGCTTGACTTTGGCAGTCGCTCTGCGACGTTACCTATATAAAGGTCGAAATGAGGTGATATGGCTCATGGATAGGTCACGGAGACCCGAATGACGGCAACGCATAAACGCACCTATTCGCGCTACGCAATGGAAGCGCTTGGCCTTTTCGGTAAGACCATCCGGCTGGGCCGGATGCAGCACCGGTTAACCGCACAGGAGTTAGCCGAGAGAATCGGTGTTTCACGCAGCACCCTGCAGCGCATCGAGAAGGGCGATCCCAAAGTTGAAATCGGACTGATGTTCGAAGCTGCTGCCATTGTCGGTGTGAAGCTGTTCGATGCGGACGGCAAGGGCATCACAGCCCTCACAGGCCGCATGGACGATCGCATCGCGCTGCTGCCGAAGCACGTCTACAAGGCCGGCAAGCAGATCGTCGATGAGTTCTAAGGTCCCCAAGTACGACGAAGCCTATGTCTGGGTCTGGCTGCCGGGCGAGACCGCGCCGGTTGTCGCCGGGCGGCTATATGCCCATGACGGACTCGTCAGCTTCAACTATGGCAGGAGCTTTCGTGAACTGGGCAGCGCGATCCCGCTTTATCTCCCGGAACTGCCCCTGAAGGCAGGCGAATTGCCTTTGCTTCCTGGCCTAACCATGCCGGGATGCATCCGCGATGCTGCCCCCGATGCCTGGGGACGACGGGTTATCCTAAACCGCAAATTCGGTGTGAAGGGCGATGAAATCGCGCGGCTCGATATTTCAGAACTGACGTTCCTGCTGGAATCAGGCTCGGACCGCATCGGCGCGCTCGATTTTCAGTTTTCGCCCACGAATTACGAGCCGCGCGCACTGGCCAATGCCACTCTCGAAGAGCTTGTCCAATCGGCGGAGCGGGTAGAGAAAGGTATTCCGCTCACCTCCGAATTAGATCAGGCGCTGCATCACGGCAGCTCGATCGGCGGCGCAAGGCCAAAGGCGCTGATCGAGGACGACGCCATCAAGCATGTCGCGAAATTTTCCTCGTCTGCCGACCTTTACAGCGTCGTCAAAGGAGAATTCATAGCCATGCGGCTTGCCGCCTTGTGCGGCATCAGAGCGGCATCCGTCTCGCTCGTTCGCGCCGCAGGCAAGGACGTGTTGCTCGTCGAGCGATTCGACCGGATCAAGGTCACGGGCGGCTGGCAACGCAAATCCATGGTCTCAGCGCTGACGATGCTCGCGCTCGATGAGATGATGGCGCGTTACGCCAGCTACCAGGATTTGGCGGAGATCATTCGCCACCGATTCACCGCGCCGTCGGAAACTCTGCGCGAGTTGTTCGGCCGCATTGTCTTCAACATACTTTGCGGCAACACCGACGATCATGCCCGCAACCATGCGGCATTCTGGGACGGGGCTAAGCTCACCCTCACGCCTGCTTACGATATTTGTCCGCAGGCCCGCAGTGGCCAGGAGGCCAGCCAGGCCATGCTCATCAGCGGCAATAACCGCATGAGCCGGATCGCGTCGTGCCTTGAAGCCGCGCATCACTTCCTGCTCAGCGCGCCGGAAGCTCTTGCGATTGTTGAAGGCCAGCTCCGATGCATTGCGGAGAATTGGCCGCGTGTCAGCGAGGAAGCTGCGCTATCCGGCACAGATCGCAATCTGTTCTGGGGCCGACAGTTCCTCAATCCCTACGCTTTTACGGCGCTGGAAGGGAGCGCCGACGTTCTCCGCGCTCTGGCTGACGAACTACGCAACAGTGTTCACGCCTGATCCGGCGCTGGATTTCGGACAAGCTCGGCAAGCGCAAGACGCCCACAATATGGACAATCCTTGCCGTGCCAGCACGAAGTCATGAACAGACGGCTCTTCGACAGCGACAACGTGCACTGCGGAGAGATGTGGAGCTGACAACGCAAGAGCCCACAGACGCGCGACTTCCCACGATACAACTCCACATAACTGAGCGTCTACAAGCGCTGCAGCCAGCGTAACATCCCGCCATCATAGCGATGATTGTCTGATCTTTTGCCGATGACATCACGTCGGGAAAGACTTGTTCGAGCGCTTGCCGCTTCATATCGATACCGGCCCGGGCGTAGCGCACGTTACGTTCAGCCCCGAGTGGCTAGCCATTGACTGATGGTGGCGATGTCAACACCCGCCTTGACAAGGTGGATGGCCGTCGTGTGCCGCAAAGAGCGGTGATGGATGCTTTTTCCGCCAGGGTGGTTCCTTCCCCCGCAGCCATATCAAAATGTTTGCGCAGCAAGTATCGAACACCGAACCGGGTCAGCGGTGTGCCGCGGTCGTTGAGAAAGCCCCTTTGCTCGGCGGGACAGGGCGATACCAGACGAAGGTCAAAATTCGAAGTTTCAGGATTTCCTGAACTCGTGCATCCGTATTGAACATCAGCGAGAACAGCGCGTAATCCCGCTGTCCAGAGGCGTGCGGCGGTCAATACGCGCCAGGACGCTCTTGATTTTCCGGGCCCTTCGAGATATTCGACAGGTGCCACCCGCGCGCCCTCTTGAAGGGAAGTGTCACCACCAGTTGCAGCGTATCCATATATTCGGGGTGCTCCGAGATCAGGCACCGCGCAAAGGTATGCATCGCCGCCAGCCTTGCATTGCGGGTCGCAACTGCCACGCTCGACCTCAAGTGACGTGAGAAAGCTGCCGATCCTGTCGGTATTGATGTCGGAGACCGCTTCTTTCAAGAATATCTTCCCGCTCTCCGCGGCATGAGCCCGTGGCATGCTTCGGCCCAATGCGGTGGATTGATGTTTCTTCATGCCACAACCTCGCTGACGAGACCGCCGAAAGCCCCTTCAAAGCGGTCGGTGGCGATCTCTCTCAGCTTTGGAAGGTAGTGCATTGATTTTTCGTGGATGAGGACCCTGTTTAAGGGGTGATTTTCGTCCAAACGGGACCCCTTAACGATGGGGTCATCAAGATGCCTCCGGTTTGATCGGAGGCGTTTGTGTTTTGGATGTTGGTTTTGGAGACGATTGCAAAGATACGTCGGCTGTCGCTGGTCCAGGGGAAGTCGATCAAAGCGATCTGCCGTGAGCTGAAGATCTCGCGCAAGGTGGTGCGCAAGGTCCTGCGTTCTGAGGAGACGGAGTTCCGCTACGAGCGCAAGCACCAGCCCTGCCTGCTTGATCAGCCATTCGATGTGATTTGACCACATCTGCAACGCCTCGCGCTTTTGCTTGACGTAGGTATAGAGATTGTAGATTTCGCCTATGTCTGTCAGGGACGCTGCCTTGTGATTCAGTATGTGCTCGATGACGTGTGGCAATACCTGCCGCCTGCCGAGATTTGTCGCGAGCGTCCTGCGCAGATCGTGAAGGGTCCAGTTCTCCAAAGCCGTTGCCCCTCGCAGGGAAAAGAAACGTGTCATTGGTCTTCGGTACCGACTGGGGGACCGACACCGCCAGTGTGGACAGCGGAATAAGCGTAGGCTCTTCGTTCTTCGTGCGGTCCGCCGATAGGTCCCATGTTCCGGCTTCAAGGTTGAGTTCAGACCAACGCATCGCGGCAACTTCCGTACGCCTCTGTCCGGTCAGCATGAGCAGCTTGACGATGGAGCCGAACGAATAGCCGATATCGCCCGGTTCGGGCTCACAGCCCGTCCATATAGCCGCCAGTTCGGCATCGTTCACCACTCGCTTGCGCTTGACGATCAGGGCCGGATTTTCCAATCCCTCGCGGGGAAACCGCGACGAGCCGTTGCGGCGGTTTGCGACACCGGATAGCCGCCAGTTCGGCATCGTTCATCACTCGCTTGCGCTTGACGATCGGGGCCGGATTTTCCAATTCCTCGCGGGGAAACCGCGATGAGCCGTTGCGGCGGTTTGCGACACCAGTTGAAAATGCCCGCATATACCAGAAGGCCGTGTTAGCCGCTTGCGGGTGACCCCCGGCGACGATCTTCTTGGTGATGTTAGCAATGTCGGTGTCGATCACATCGGATAGAGCGACTCCCGAGGGCAGGCACAAGATACCGGTTCAGGCTGGCCTCGACCAGTTCCCAGAAATCCCATTCTGCCTTGCCGGTTTTTGCAAAGCCCGCTCCCTTGCATTCGCGCCGATCGGCCGACCCCGTTCGAGGAAGGGCGTGATCTGGTCGGCGGCATGCAGAATCCGGGTGGCGCGGCTGGTCCGGTCGGACGCGGTCTGATCGAGGAAGCCAGCCGGAATGCCGGCGGCTCGTGCGGGAAGGGCGTTCATGAGAAGGTCCTGTCGGGCAAGCTGTTTGGGGGCACGATCACCATAGTTGATCAGGCTCCCGAGTGGGGCATTCTCGTAAATGTCGCTTGCGGACGTATGTTTGCTCTTTGTCCAGAAACAGAAAAGGCCCGATGGGACGGCCGGGCCCAGGGCGGTGTTTTGAGGGTCGTTACTCGGCGGCCTGGAGGTGATCGCCGTCGCCGTCCTCGGTATCGTCAGCGCTGATCTGCGCCTGATTGGCAAGGAAGGCTGGCAGTTCCGATGGAGCTATGCTGGAATTTGGGTGACGAGGCTGATCAAGCGGCGCTCTGCGGCTTCGTTTCGATGACCTCGATTCCGTCCAGGAACCTGGCACCTGCGATGAGTTTCGGCAACTGATTTTGTCCTTTCAATCGTCGCCACGTCCTGGCCGCGGCCATGACCAGCTTGAAGACCATCAGCTGGGCGGTTTTCGAGGATAGCGATCCCTTGGTACGCACCGTGCGGTGGCGAACGGTCGCAAAGACGCTTTCGATGGGATTGGACCTTCGCAGATGATCCCAGTGTTCGGCGGGGAAATCGTAAAACGCCAGGGACGCATTCTGATCCTTCGTCAGGCAGTCGACCGCCTTAGCATACGCCTCGGCTTCCATCTCGATCGCCTGCGCAAGCAATTTGCGCGCGCCGCTGCGAAGTACATCCGTCAGGTATCACCGATTTCGTCGGGCTGACGAAGGCGAACAATGTTGATAGTCTCGTTCATGGCGTATCGCTCTCCTTGAGAGGTACTGGCAGGCTTCATCACCCGCCTCGATACGCCGCTCTCCTCAAACCGTCATCACCCAGTTTCCGCCATAGCTCCCCCCTGATTGGTCCGCTTCACCTGTGCAACTGCACAGGCTGCCATAGCGGGGAGATTGGCCTCCAATGGCGAAAACTTGCCGCAGGAGACCCTCCGATGACCGTGCCTATGGCGCCGCCGCTACGAAAACTTGCCGACAGGCAGCTCCATCCACTGCCGCGCTTCTGCGCCTTCAAGGGACGTCTGGATGGGACGCAGGAGCCGATGACGGTGACGGAATCAATTCCCTCGGCGTGCTCAGGTCGCGCTGGCCGTCACTGTGCGGGTTCAACGGTCTGGTGGCAATTTGCGCACATCTTCTGTCGCCGACAGTGGCGATGGCTGACGCTTCAACAAAAAGGTGCCTTCGACGTCTGCTGCCTTCGCCGGTGCTTTGCGAAGTGGCATAATGTTTCTACGCACGCAGGCGCGGGCAGGGGGTGTCAGTCATGAATCTCCTGACTGGCGCGGATCAGGCCGATTGGCGGGATGAAAGATCATACGACTACACCGCTGGCCTGACGCTGCGGGAGTGGGCTTGGGAGTTCTTACGCCGCAACCCGGCGTTCCAGCGCGATCTGACCGCTGCGCGCCAGCATTGCAAGACTTGGTCTCTCCAACCCTTTCTCGATATGGTCGCGTCGGCCGGCGACCTGTCACGCTGGGGTGTTCTGTTTCGCGGAGTCGTGTGGCCGCGCTTCGGTCGTATTCTGGTGTCCGCTCTGGTGCGTTCATGTGCTGCCGGTCATTGCGGAACGGTTGCCTGCCTCGTCGCCGACACCGCCGTTCGAACTCTCGGCATTGCCCTGTCGTGCAACCGTCCTGCTGGCGCCCGACAAGAGCCAGCATGTTCTTCTTCGCAATGCGGACCACGCGCTGCAGCTCGCCGTCTCGGGCGCGAATATCCTCCACCCTGTTTGCCTGCATACGCAAGCCATCTGGCCCGCGGTGCTTTTAAAGCATCGACTGAGGGGACTGGAGTGCCTCAATGCTCTCAGTCTAGGGCAACAGTTGCCCCCCCGCTTGTTTGCGCCGGAAAAGCGCGGCGTCCGTTTGTCCTTCGTTCTTCGTGCGCTCGACGGTTCGCTCGCCGGAGCACCACATCGCGAGCTCGCCGAAGTTCTCATCGGTCAACGGCGCGTCCATGCCGACTGGGCGGATCCTCGCGATCATCTGCGCGACCGCATCCGTCGGGCCGTCTCGCGTGGCCGCGCGCTCATGAATGGTGGCTACAGAGATTTCCTAGTTTGAAAAGCGACAGTCCGCGCTGTGCGTCGGTGGATGAACGTTCGCTCGCAGCTGTACCCGCCACCAACAGTTCGCCCGCCGACAGATCTGCATGGCGCCTTGCGGGTACGCTCTGGTCAGGCGTCGGCCGACGCCACAATGACATCGGTGAAGTTGCCAAGGCGGTGGTTCATTAGGGCCGGCCTCGACCTGAACCCACATCAGTGGTCGGAAAGCGGCGTGCACCGCAATGTCGCCATAGTAGCCAAGATCATTTGAGTCCGGACCTGCAGTCCTGTTGGACGGCGGGTGCAACAATATGGAGGGATTTGAGACCTCAAACCGTTCCCTGGATCGACAGCTCGGTCAGACATCGCACCCATCGCTTGATTAGGGAAATGGTGTGCCTGGAGTGCAGCGAGTAGCGCTTGCTGCGCACTGTCCTCAGAATAGCAATCATGACCCGTCTGGGGGTCTGCAATGCGACGATTCAACCGCTTGGGCATTGTCGCATATCCCACAATGTAGAGTGCGGATAGGGCAGAAGGTGATCCATCGGCTGTTTATCAATGCTTTTGGCCTTGGCACGGCACATGCAACGCAATCGGCAAAAGGCGCACGTACTGAGTGGCCCCTCGGCCCTAGGAGCGCTGACTTATGCCCTCCCAAGGCATGTCCGGCCCGGCAGCGAGCTCAGTCTCCTGCCCGGGCATCCGCGTTTCAGGTCAACGGCGTTTGGAACTTCAAAATTAGGTGGCGGCATTGACCGCAGGCCGCCCCCCGGTGGGCGGAGAGACAGTGCAGCAGGTTTCAAATCCCGCCCATGCAGAGATATTTCATTTCCAGATAGTCCTCGAGGCCATGGCGGGAACCCTCCCGCCCGATGCCGGATTGTTTGATACCGCCAAACGGTGCCGCCTCCGAGGACATGCGTCCCGTGTTTATGCCAACCATGCCATATTCCAGAGCCTCTGCCACACGCCAGACCCGCTTCAGGTTCGAGGCATAGAAGTATGCGGCGAGGCCGTAAATCGTGTCATTGGCCTCGCGCACGACCTGATCCGCATCGTTGAAGCGAATGATCGGCGCCAGCGGCCCGAATGTCTCCTCTTGCGCGACTGCCATGACGCTGGAAATCTCGGTGAGGACCGTGGGTTCGAAAAACGTGCCATTCTTGCCGATACGTTGGCCCCCACATCGTATTGTGCCGCCCTTCGCAATGGCATCTGCGATGTGAGACTCGATCTTGGCCAGAGCATGCCTGTCGATGAGCGGTCCGATGTCTACTCCGGCACCGAATCCGTCGCCAACTGACAAGTGCCGGACTTTCTCCACGAATTTCTTGACGAACTCATCGTGAACGCTCGATTGGACGTAAATGCGGTTCGCCGAAACGCAGGTCTGGCCGGCATTGCGAAACTTCGCCTGGATCGCACCGTCAACAGCAGCGTCGATGTCGGCATCATCGAAGATGATGAAAGGTGCGTTGCCGCCGAGCTCAAGGCTAACCTTCTTGATCTGGTCAGAGCACTGACGCATCAGCAGCCGCCCGACCTCGGTCGAACCGGTGAAGCTGATCTTGCGGATCTTGGAATTGGTGCAGAGTTCACGGCCGACGCGATCACCTTCGGACGCATAGATCAGGTTGACCACGCCATCGGGAAAGCCGGCCTGATGGGCAAGGGCGAACATTGCGCCAGCCACGAGCGGCGTCTGTTCAGCGGGCTTGAGCACGATCGTGCAGCCCGCAGCCAAGGCCGGCGAGATTTTGCGCGCCACCATGGAGGCCGGGAAATTCCATGGCGTGATCGTGCCAACAACGCCGATGGGCTGCTTGATCACTAGCATTCGGCGGTCTGTCGAGGGTGCCGAGATCGTCTCGCCATAGACGCGATTGGCCTCCTCGGCATACCATTGCAGATACGCCGCCGCATGCGATACCTCTGACATGGCTTCGGCAAGCGGCTTGCCCATTTCCGCAGTCAGAATCGCGGCGAGATCGCCTGCATGGTCGATGATCAGCTGATGCCATCGCCAAAGAACGTCGCTACGCTCTCGGGCAGTCAACGCGGCCCATCCCGACTGCGCAACATAGGCCTTGTCTACCGCAGCACGTGTCTCCTCCACGCCCATATCGGGAAGCTCTGCCAAAACTTCGCCGGTCGACGGATTGACGACCTCGAACGTCTTATTGCCAACCGGTCTGCCGAGTGCCGGCAGGCGGTCGATGGCGCCAAACAGGTGCGGGGATTTCAGACGGCGGATCATCGGCAGGCACAGGGGCAATACCGGATTCCTCCTCAACGCAGCGAACATCCAGGTCGACAGGCCGTCGGTGTGTATTCTGCACCAGCGGGTTCGTCCTAGGGCCTCGGCAAAGCAGCTGGTAGACCAAACATACGACAACAGTTCGGTTAGTTTGAGTGCCCGCGGTTCATCAGTTGATGGATTGAGCAGCCGGATGTTTGCTTCATCCACCGCTGCCTGCTGGTGGCGTGCGACTGTATTCTGCAAAAGGCGGCATACATGCTGAGGAGCGCCGTTTCGGCGAGAGGCCCGCCTGGACCGCCAATGCCGCGCAAGGCCCGCGAAACGACTCCGCGGGTCTGCATGATCTGCTTGGCCCACCGGCCTCCATATTCGTCTTCCCACGAGAAGCCCCAAGGAAGAAGGAAGGCGAGATGAGTTTCTTTACTCATCCTTGCCGCCCAGCGGCGGGCCGACCACCAAAATGGCGGGCTCGGCCGAAAGCAGCTTCTTGGCCGCCGCCTTGACCTGTTTGAGCGTCACCCGACCGATGCTGCGGGCGCGACGTTGGTTGTAGTCGACGTCGGCCTTGTGAATCTGCAAATCCAGGAGCCGGTCTGCAATCGAGCTGGTCGAGCCCAGACGGTCAATGGCATAGGTGCCGATCAGGTGCTTCTTCGCCGCCTTGAGCTCGGCCCCGGTCGGTCCTTGCTGCGCCATCTGCTTTACCACATCTCGCACGATGCTCAGCGTTTGGGCGGCGCAGTCCGAGCGTGTCTCTGTCGTAACCAGAAGCTTGTCAAGGGTCAGTTCAGAGCTGACGTGATAGGCAAGGCCGCGTTTTTCGCGCACCTCCTCGAAAAGGCGGGAAGTCATGCCCGAGCCGCCGAGGATGTCATTCATCAGCACGGTGGCGAAGTGATCCGGCGCGCTACGCTTCACGCCAGGCCAGGCCAATCGCAGCGAAGTCTGCGGCAGGTCGCAGTTCTCCTCCACCAGTTGGCCGAGCTTCGGTACGACATCGGCGACGGGGGCGAGGGTTTGTTGCTCAGGCAAGTCACCAAACAGCTGGTCGAGCCTTTCCCTCAGCGTGTTTGCATCAATGTCACCGACCACGGCAATATGGAGCCCGTCGCGAGCGAAAATCGCCTTGTGGAAGGCGAGGAGGTCGGACGGCGTGATGCCGGCGAGGCTCTCTTTTGTGCCTTCTCCCGGCCTCGAAAAAGGATGCGTGCCATAGATCGCGCGCAGCCATTTGCGCTGAGCGATTGCGTCAGGGTCGCGCTCGCTGCCGACGATGTCGGAGACAATCTCGGCGCGGACGCGATCGATCGGCCCCTGGTCGAAGCGCGGCGCGTTGAGTGCGAGCCGAAGCAGGCCGAACGCGGCGTCCTGCTGTTTGGGAAGCATGCACACCGATCCGCAGATGTAGTGTCTTTGCGCCTCCAAACCCATCTCGGCGCCGGCATCGTCGAGCTTCATCTGGAAGGCATCGCTGTCGTAATTACCGGCGCCTTCGATGAAGAGGCCGGCCATCAGATTGGCCATCCCCTCCTTCCCGACCGGGTCCTGCGTGATGCCGCCGTTGAAGGCAAAGCCGATGTTGACGATTTCCACTGTGTGGTCCTCCACCAGCCAGGCGATCATGCCCTTTTCGGACTTCACCTCCTGGATGTTCATCGCAGCATGGGGCTGAGCGCCGAGCGTCATCTCTTCATTCTCCGTCTTGGGCAAGAGATAGCCCGTGGTCGAACGGTCGAACGCGAGATAGCGGGCGGCAACTGCTTTGATTTGCGCGGCGGTAACCCTGCGGATGCGAGACGGCCGTTCCTCGACATCTTTCACGGTGCCGCCGGTGGCCAGCGTCGAGCCGTATATGCAGGCGAGGTCGTCCTGGTCGTCTTCGGCAAAGATCATATCGCGCACAAAGCGCTCCTTGGCCTTGCCCAGTTCCTCGCTGTTGACACCATCCTTGGCAATGCGAGCGACTTCGGCAGCGGCCGCCGCTTCGAGATCGGCCAGCTTGGCATCGCCGCGCGGCGCGCCATAGATGGCGAACCTGGTGTCGTCGAGCATGGTGCCCTGGAAATAGGCGCAGGCGTTGGAAGCGATACCTTGCTGGACAGCGAGCGCCTGGTAGAGCCGGCTGCGGTTACCGCCGCCGAGGATTTCGGACAGCAGGTCGAGCGCTTCGGCCTCGCCCGGCTTGGCGGTATGGTAAGACGGCACCACCCACTGCGTCGAAAAACTGGGCACGCTGACGCGGGCGTCGGAGAGCGTGACGGTGCGCCTGGTGTTCTGCTCGGGCTCAACCGGCCGGATGCGCGGCGGCAGGTCGGGCCCGCGCGCCACCTTGCCATAGGTCTTCTCGGCCAGCACCTTCACCGTCTCCGGCTCGACATCGCCGGCCACGATCAGCACGGAGTTGTTGGGCCAGTAGTATTTTTCATAGAAGGCGGTGGCGTCGACGCGGTTCAGCTGCTCGATCTCCTGCATCCAGCCGATGATCGGGATGCGATAGGGCTGGTTCTGCCACAGCGTCGCGTCGATCTCCTCATGGAGCACGTCCTGCGGGTTGGTGTCGGTGCTTGAGCGGCGCTCCTCGATGACCACGTCGCGCTCGGTCTTGACGACATCGTCGGTGAGGATGAGGTTTCGCATTCGGTCGGCCTCGAAGCTCATCATCAGCTCGAGCGCCGACGGCGCCACTGTCTGATAGAAGGCGGTGTAGTCGGAGGAGGTGAAGGCATTTTGCGAGCCGCCGATCTCGAACACTGCGCGGTCGAATTCGCCGGCCGCATGGTTGGTCGTCGCCTTGAACATCAGATGCTCGAAAAAATGGGCAATGCCGGATTTGCCCGGCGGCTCGTCGGCGCTGCCGATCTTGTACCACACCATGTGGGTGACGATCGGCGCCCGGTGGTTGGGAATGACGACCACCTCCATGCCGTTGTCGAGCACGAAATCCGTCGCCTTGCCGTCCTCCCATGCGACGGGGATCGGAGCCGTCCTCGCGCCGCCCAACTCGGTCGCAACGGACGTCCTGCGAAGCCCGTGAGTGCGGGGCTTGCTTGGTAGTTCTGATAGGGAGAGTGGGATTATGGGCTGGGTTCCTGGCAAAGTGATTTGTTCCTCATTTTGAAGGCTCTATGTCTCCCGACGCCTATTGGGAGAAAGTGGATCGGCACGCGACGCCGAGCCAGATGAGCCGTCAGCGTGTTGCCGGGCCTGACGCGGGCCTCATCTTTGGATGCGTCCGGGGAACGTTCGGCAGTATTTTGGTGAGGCCATGGGAAGTCTGCTCGTTATCCATTGGGTGTTTGCGGATACCGAGCATGCGCCGTGCCAAGTAAGAAAGCCCCGATTTGCAAGGTTTGATCCAACCTTGATACTTGCGATATCCGACATTGTCGGGCATCCGACAGAAAGCGCCTTTCGCCGGCGCGCCGGCTACGGCGCTCGCCTCCTCCGGCGTGACGACGATCCTTTGGCGGGCGCCGCGCACACCGATCTGCCCGCCTATCAGCACCGCGACATCGAAGGACAACGCGATCGTGACTGATGGGTCTTACGCAAACATGCAGCAGTGCCACCGCCATCAGGACTTCATCCGCCCCTCAAAGCCCCGAGCGCGAGGGGACGACGTGTAAGGCAACATGTCATCCTCGACAATGATGCCGCGCATAAAGAGGTAAGGTCCCTCGTCGTACCGGCGAGCCCCTTCGCTGGGTTCGCCGAGGGTCTGGTTTGCGAACGTCGACCGACAGCATCACGCATGGGCGGCCGGATCGATAGACAAGCATTGACCGTGCCACCAGCGCATTGAGGGCAGCGCAGAGTCCAATTGGCCTGTGCCAGCCGGTATGTTGGAGCTTCAAGTGTGGCCAGCCAAGCGGGCTGAGGCCATGGAACTCCTGATATCCTGGACAGTCCAGATTGCAACGCACGACGCCTTTGGTCATCGCCCGAACGTTCATTGACGCTCAGCGAAGCTTGCGTCATCCGGACGATCTGGGAAAAGCTTGGCCGGGCCGGCGCCTTCCCAGGCGCACGGGACGCGCGACGACCCATGTGGACCTTGGATTTCACTCCGCACCTACGCTGCTTTGGCCTTGTCAGCAGCCTGGGCGGCATAGCTGAGTCCCGCCCTTGCTCAATCTGCCAAACCATCTCGCTCACAATCGATCGGGTGGTTTGTGCCGTCTGAACGCGCATTGTCAACTTGCCGACAGTCTGGGGTTCCGAACCCGACAGTTGATTCAAACCGACAATGGCCCGCCTCAGAAGCAGGCAACCGCGCTTCGTAGCAGGCCGAAGCTAATCGAGGTTCGCGGGTCTCGGTTTGAGTGTGCAGTGTCGCTGCGCGCCTGATCTTTCGGTCTGATGACAAAAACGTCGTCATTTTGGCCGACGATATCGGTCGGGAGCGGGTATTGCGGTCGAGCAGCGACCCAAGCACGTCCACAAGATGTGCCGAGTTTGCAGGGTTGGGTCATTGTTTCTGTCGACGTTTGAGCGACAGCGCACGACGAAACGTCTGGCATACGCCTCGTCTGGCACGCGCCTCGCATGTGTGGCAGGTGCTGCTGGAGATCAGGCGGTCGAGTGGGCCTTGCAATTTTCCGATTTTGCTGCGCCTAAAGTCTCGTGTACAAATCAGGCTGGCGTGAATGGCCTGCCTAAGTTGCGACTTGTTACAAAGGAATGGATATATGGCGACTGGAACGGTGAAGTGGTTCAACAGCACCAAGGGTTTTGGTTTTATTCAGCCCGACAACGGCGGTCAGGATGTCTTTGTCCACATTTCCGCTGTTGAACGAGCGGGCCTGTCGACCCTTAATGAGGGCCAGAAGATAAACTACGAGGTCGAACAGGATCGCCGCACCGGCAAGTCCTCTGCAGGCAGCCTCAGCAAGGCTGGCTAACGCGTGCGGCAAGGATGCGGCATACTCCGAACGCATTGACCGGCTCGAAACCCGGCCGGAGCATGCAACCAGGTAATGCCGCGGCAGCGATTGCTGGAGCCGTCGCGAATTCCTCTGGAATGAGGCTCTTGGACGGGAAAGGCGGGGCTCGTCCCCGCCTTTTGATTCCGCGCAGATTGGGCCTACGGCTGCCGCGCGTCCCGAACGACTGTTGATACGGATTTAGGCTGCGACCTTTTTGCGGGTCCGTTTCGCCGGCGCCGGCACCGGGGCTTCCGGCTCTTTCGGTTTGCGGCCGAGTCCGATGGTCTTGGCCAAGGCGGAGCGCGTAGCGGCGTAATTCGGCGCCACCATCGGATAATCCGACGGCAGACCCCATTTGGCGCGATATTCGTCCGGGGTCAGACCATAGTGCGTCGACAGATGGCGCTTTAGCGATTTGAATTTCTTGCCGTCTTCAAGGCTAATGATGTAGTCCGGTTCGATCGACTTTTTGATCGGGACAGCAGGTTTTTTCACAGGCACAGGCTCTTCTGCCGGTATTAGTCCGGCCGTGCCTTTTAGAGCCCCGTGCACTTGGGCGATCAGGGCAGGAAGCTCCCCCGCCGGGACGGGGTTGTTGGAGACGTAGGCTGATACAACCTCGGCAGTGAGCTCGATGAGGATGTCGGTGTTGTGGGCTTCTTCTGTCATAAACTTCTCCGGGCAGCTTGAAACACAGTCGGGCGAAGTGTCGCTACATAGTGGCGGTTGACGCTGAAAGCAAATGGATCGACGGGTGCGCTGCTCCCCACCATTGAAGTCTCGGGGAAGTATCCCGTCATCGTCCATCGGCCTAGAGGCAGCGTATTGCATTATGGGAGCGGTCGCGCCTGCCCCAAGTTAGAGGCAGGCATTCGCGCGTGAATTAATCAAATCCATCCTGAGCGTATCTCGCGTGGCAACCACGAAGGCGCTCTGGCAACGAAGCGAGGCGGATGGCCTTGCGGGTGGCCGAGAGATGTCATCCGGCTCTCCTGCCGACCTCTGCCGGCCAGATCTGGAGCAACAGCTTTGCGCAGATATGGCTCTCTTCAGAGGCCATCTATGATGGGAGCCGAGCGCGTCTCGAGCCGGGGAATAGGCTGCACATGCGCTGTGCCCACCTATTGCGATCGTGCTAACCTTGGCTGTTCGGACTTGCCGTTAAGGCAAGCGACAGATTGAAGTTATGCTGCACCATCTGATTCCCTGGCTCGGTTTCGAGAGCTCGCCGATACAGGGCCTGTGCCGCGTCATGCCGCCCCTCAATGTCCAAGATCACGCCCTTCGCATTCAATGCACGTACGTTTGCTGGGGCTGCAACCAAGACGCTGTCGAGCACCTCAACCGCTTCGTGCGGGCGCTTCTGGGCCACCAAGGCTTTTGTAAGCCGTATCGCCGCATCAACATTGTCCGGGTGCTGCTTCACCTCATCCCGCAAAGCCCGCTCTTGAACATCCTGACCAACTTCGCGCAAAATGCGTTCGCGCATAGCCGGATCGATTTGATCGGCGCTGAGCAACTCTGGGGAAGATGTCTCCTGCACGGAAAGAGCGGGCTTTTGCCAGCTGGCGCAACCGCCCAAAGGCAGAATGGCGAGTACGGCAAAAAGAAGTGAGCTCCGGCGCAGAAACATAGGCGATGGAGAAACTGTATTTCTAACAAATTTCATATTATCTCTCGGTTATCAGGGAGGCGGGTCGCGTTCAGTTAGGAAAGGTGGAACTACTCTAACAATCCGCTGTTCGATCCGTGCGGGAGTTTGACGGATCCTGCCGGGCGAATTGTAAAGTCGGAGGCGAGGTCTTGATAAGACAGCACGGCGAGATCGATCCCGTTTCGCGTCAGAAAGCCGCGGACGAAACGTCGGACATCCATTGACGTCAACAGAATAGGGCGGGTTTGACCCGGTTCTGTGTTCGAAAGGACCTGACGTATCTGTGATAGCATCGCTTCGCTTTGCCGATCCTCCAGTGCGAGATAGGGGCCTGCATCCGAATCTCGAACCGCGCCACGCATCACATCCTCGCTCTCGCGTTCGACGACCAGGGCGGACACGATGCCCTCGGTGTTGGCATAGCGGTGGCAGATCTGTCGCTTCAAACCAGAACGGACATATTCCGTCAGCAGGGCAACGTTTTGCTCACGCTCGCTCCATTCGGCCAATGCCTCCAACACGAGACGGGTGTGGCGGATTGGGATACCTTCCTCCAGGAGGCGGCGCAGAACATCGGCAATCCGAGGAATCGGCGTCGTGCGCAGCACCTCTTTCACAAGATCAGAATATTCCTGCTCCATTCGGCCCAGGAAATGTCGGGTCTCTTGGATGCCCACCAATCGCGGTGCGTAGCGGGTCAACGTTGCATGGACGCGCAAGGCGAGGAGTTCGCCGGGAGCCCAATGCTCCGTGCCGGCGCCCGTAAGGGCCTGTGCAGGGGTATGTTCGACCGGGAGTCTGTCCGTTTTCGGCTCACGCCTAAGGGGGATACCGCTCGAGTCGACGTGCGCTACATCGGCTCGGAGCGTCATCTGGCTTGGATCTATCGCGTCCTGTTCGACTGGCACGCCCTCGACATCTATCCGGAATTGCGATGTAGGCAGCTGCTCGTCAACCAAGACAGGGATGCGGGGAACGATAATGCCCAGATCGGCTGTGACCAGGAGCGAAACGCGCCCAATATGTTTTTGCAATTCGGCTTGATCGATCGCCTGCATAAGATTTGGCGCTAAAAAAAATGCGATCGGGAATTCCTTCGCAGGCGCGGCTTGCTTAGGCTCCGCTGCAGTTCCATCTTTCGCATCGGCAGTGCCGGCGCCCAGCACATCAGCCTTGACAATGCTTACCGCAGCGAACACTGCGGCCAGCATCAGAAAGACGGGGAGGGGAAACCCAGGAACGAACCCCATCACGACCAGGACGCCGGCCGCCAGCCGCAAGGCTCGAGTACTGGCCGTGAGCTGACTGACCATTTCGGTACCGAGGTTGATCCTCGCCGTCCCAGTCACACGGGTGACGATGGTCGCCGCAGTAATGGAGAGCAGAAGGGCCGGAATCTGCGATATCAATGCATCGCCTATCGTCAGCAGAGTATAGTGATGCAGCACCTCGCCGAAGGACATGCCCTTGGAGAGCAGACCGATCGAAATTCCACCCAGCATGTTGATGCAGATAACCACCAGCCCGGCGATGGAATCGCCCTTCACAAATTTCATCGCGCCGTCCATCGCGCCATATAGTTGGCTTTCCTTCTCCAATTCGGCGCGCCGCCGGCGGGATTCGTTGGCATCGATGTGGCCGTTGCGTAGCTCTGCGTCGACCGCCATTTGCTTGCCCGGCAGAGCATCCAGCGTGAAACGCGCCGCCACTTCTGCCACCCGTTCGGCACCCTTCGCGAGGACCATGAATTGCACCATGGTGACGACCAGAAATATGACGAAACCCACCACGATATTGCCTGAGATGACGAAATCGCCAAAGGTATGAATAATGCTGCCGGCCTCCCCCTCGGCCAGGATCAGTCGCGTCGTTGCGACCGTCAGCGCGAGACGGAATACAGTGGAAATCAAAATAACGCCGGGCAAAGAGGAAAAATCAAGTGGAGTACTGACATACAGGGCAACCATCATCAGCAGTATGGCCAACCCCATATTGAATCCTATCAGTGCGTCGACCACCACGACCGGGATAGGCATGACCATCATCGCGACAGCCAGAAGCAGCATCAACGCAACCATTAAATCCGGGCTGGCCGGCGCACGCTTGATGAAGTCACGCAGGACGTTGGCCATCGAGACACCTTTGCAATCGGTTGAGACTTACTCTGCTGTTACGCCCTGAAACGTAGCTTTCGAACTCCGAAGGCGCCTCGGCCTTGGCCAGCGCGTGACCCTGCATGAGAGCCACAAACAGGCGCGAAATGGCTGGGCAGCAAATGTTTCCAACGCAGCCAGCTTGTCAGCACCGAGCGCGACAGGATGTTTGGCTGGCCATAGAGTGCTGCTTGATGGGGCCTGCGAGCTTTCAATATGGGAGAGCAGCAATGCGGCCATTCCTGCTCAGCAGCACACGGCTGTCCTCAATACGATCGACTACCCATCCATCAGCCAAAATGGCCCCGACAAAATACTTCTCGCTGTCGATGACAAGATACGGTTGGGCCCCATGCCACACAGCTTCGACCGCGATTGCGGATGGCGCCTTCTCCTCTTTGATGAGCACTCCGTTCACCAGTGTTAGAGTACCCTTGGTGCGACGATCGAACGATTGCTGAAGCTTCTGCCAGCTGATGACCGATTCAGACGTGACGGTGCCCTCGGCGGTCACAACACCCTTTGCGGAGCCAATCTTGACGTCGAGAAGACCCGCTCGATCGACTTCCTCCTGCAGCTCTTTGGCCGCTGCCCCCGTAAGTTCATTGTCAGCGCGGTGACTGATCGTTCTGGACGCGACTTCAGCCCGAAGTGAATTGGGGCTCGATCCACTTGCATTGCCAAGATAGGAGAACATGCCCGAAAGCGCGCCGATCCCGAGTGAGCTGATTATGACCATGGCGAGCACACCGATCGGTAGGCGCGGTATGCCGGTCGAACCAGGCGGCTCTGCATCCTGCACGGACCAAGCAATGGACATCTCGCCTACGAGCAGGACGGCAGGAAGGGGCACAACAACGGACTGGCCGGCGGCGATATTCCGGTTGCCCTCGATACTGAGTCCGGGTGCAAGCGCCTCGAGTTCGATCGACTTGCCAAGAAGAGTTACACGAAGATGATGCGGTGCCAGTCCTTGCTCGACAAAGACCAAATCGGCATCGAAGCCGCTGCCGATTAAACACGTTTGAAGATCCGTCTTGCCGGTCAGTCCGCAATAGAGCCCCGAAAGCACTTCGAAACGGAGGGAAACGGCGTCATCCACAGAGCATCTCTCAAACAGGATAGAAGCCGCACGGCAATTGCCATGCGGCTCATTTCGGGACTACGTCGCGTCAATAAGGAGACGCGCTAGGGGCAGTCTAAAAGCCGCTTCCGACATTACGAAACGCGTTCGTCGGCGGCCTTCTTGATGGTCTGGAGATTGGTCGTTAGAGTGCGCAACTGGACACTCCTTTTCGTCGCCTCCAAGCTAACATTGGTTAGTTCTTGCACTTGCGCCTGAAAAGCAGTAGCATCAGCTCCGCTTGTATTGGCGGGAGTGCTACTGTTAGTTTTATCGGTGTTGCCAGTGCTATTGGTGTTGGTATTGCCTGATTTTTTATTATTATCAACTGCAGCCATGATCATTCCTTTTTCTGTTGGAGTTGTGCCGTCGATAACGGCCTGTATGACCTCACGCCGGATTTTCCCGCGTCAGGCATCTTCTGTGTCATCCAAAGCTTCATCGGCCTCAGCCATCGCATCGCTCGCGAATTGGCACGCGAACGATCGCAGGATACTTTGGAAGGCTTCACTTTGTGCTGCAGACTGTGAGTTGTCTTGAAGTTGATCATTTGAAACGGTCCGGTTATCCGCCCGGTCGTTCCCGCCAGCCGGCTTGCCATCATTCCCACCAGCCGGCTTGCCGTCATTCCCACCAGCCGGCTTGCCATCACTAGGATGCTCGGATTTCGAATCCCCATGGCCCTTTCGGATCAAGGAAGTCCCGAAGTTGCTAACTCCACTCCCAATTGCTGCGATCATCAGGTACTCCGGCATTTGCCATTGGCGGCGACGTGTTAGAGATCAATCTCGATCAAGCTAAGAGCGGGAGCTTTCGAGAACCTGACGGCTTTCGACAAAAACCGGCCAGCGCAAAAATGTATGCTCTGCAGGATTTTGCTCTCGCATCGAACAGTCGACGACGATCTCGGCTGTTCGGCCAATCCCGCCGTCCACGCGTGCCGCGACCGAATGGCAGCCGCAGCAGCTCGTTTGCATCCTCGATGCTGTGGTGTCGAACAGGAGACACGGTCCACGTGCTGCATGACCGTATTCTTGCTGGCTCCACGGGCGCACGCAACGAGCAGGAACTCGGTCTTGTGCATCACCATTCTCTCGCCTGCACATCACGGCCCGGCGCGGTGAACTCATTGGCTTCGAGAAGGTCGGCGACCGTACGAACATGGGATGGTCTGCCGGCTTTGGGAGGCCGGTGCGGATCCTCTTCTCACCATATCGAAAGCTTGAAGCGGTCGGATTTTCTTGCCCTGTTCGTGAGAACTCCCATCGTCAGCTAATCGTCAGCCAAGCGGTCTATCTAGGCCGGCCGTGCCTGACCTTCGGGTCCAAAGGTCCCATCTCGACACTTTTTATAACTATAGATCGAAATGGTTTCCCGCGCGATACGCAACGCACACGCTTCTCTGAAGCAAATGTGTGACTTTGTCGGTGGCGAACGAGAGGAGTGACGCCTCAATAAAATCGTCAGGCACGTGTCTAGGAAGGGAGCTAGCCGAGTTGGTCTGATTTCATTCGCTGTTCCTGGAAATCGGCGGACTGAAGCGCTGATAATCTCAGGACATCGATGGCAACGTTGCGAAAGTCCTGTGAGCTCGGGCCAATCTTGGCCTGCTACTGAGAAGCACTTTGGCGGGAACATTACGCCGTCGCGGGTCTGGCTGACCGTGACGTTAACCGAAAGATGCCGCTGGTCTCGTCAGCCGCCAGCACAATAGCAGCACATTCTCGCCTACTACGGAGACGCAATATGAAGGGCATTGGCCGACCACGGAAATCGCAGGCTGAAACTGGAGCCAGCCGCGCGGGGCGGGCGAGCAGTTCCCTTTCGCAATCAAGTCTTGCTGCGGGAGAAGGTGGACAGTCATTCGATTCCGTTGTGGAGCAGATGCGCTCTGGGGACGCCGATAGGAGGCCCTCCTCCCTTCCAGTTGCGCGCGGTCCAGGCGATGCCCGCGAAAGTCTGCCAGGCGCCTCGATTGGCGAAGATCAAATCCTGAACGCACCGCCACGTGGAGCCGCTGCGCCACCACGCGGAACCGTAGCGCCACGTGGCGCAGCCGCAAGGCGGCGCGGTTCTCCCTCCATGTCTGAGGGCGAAGCCATGGCGCCGGTCGGTAGCCAACTATCAACCGCGCAGGTGGAAGGCACCAGCTCATCGTCAAATGAAGATATCAGTCCGACACAGCTCAGAATGAACAGTCTTGTTCAACAACTGACTGATTGCGAGGCTGCGGCCAGGAAAACCGACGTCCCCGAGGAGGCGGTGGAGCTGATCAGTCGGGTCGTCGATGCAGCCTCAGCAATTCTGGAGTACCGCGCTAGCCTGCCTGCGGCTGAGGCGCAGACAATTATGCCAGACGACAAGGTGCGTAGATGTTGCCAGATCGTGTGCGACGCCGCGAATGAAGTAGACAAACTTGGCCTGTCGACGATCACGAAATTGGACAAAAAGACCAAGAAAGCGGCAGGTATGGTCGATAAACTCTACTCCTACTCCCAGGCGGACCGGCAGGAGCTGTTGATTTTAAATGTGGAGAACCACCATACGGCGGCAATTAAGTGGTGGGAAAAAAAGGCATGGCGCTCCGAACGGCAGCGATCCGCCTGCGCTGCCACCGCTAGCCTATCCAGTGGAACGCCCGTGATGCGGGAAGCCGAGCGGTGCGCACTGCGGCTGCGTGCCGGCTCGGTACTGAGTGTCAGGATCTGGCTGGTCCGTGAGCGGATCGGTCTTGCGCGGGCCAAGATTGAACTGCGGGCGAGCAGGTTCGAGCCAGATTTGAAGGAACTCCTCGTCGGTCGAAATGGAGTGGTGCAGCTGATGGCAAGCGCCGTTCAAGAAGCTCTTCGCGCCCTCTCTTTGGCGAAGGGCATAATGGATGATGGCAAAGCACTCAACGCTCATGATTGCGCGGTTGTAGAAAGAATCATGGAGCGGCTTTCGGATTTTGGATTGGCGTTGCACGAGGTGCATACCAAGCTAAGCCATACCTACCCAGATGCCGGCCTCCCATTGAAACTGTTCGAACGGATCGTGGACGATGCATGGATCACTGCGCACGATGCCATGCACTTGTTGAACCTGCAGTCTCCGCCGTCAGCCATCATGGCGCCACAGGCCCAGGCGGGCGCTGCGATGCCGGCCAGGGCAGGCGCTGCGATACCGGCTGACACTGCTGGTACGGCTGCAGTGTCAGAAGGCACTACAGCGCGAAGGAAAGGGAAGTCAAAGCATAAGTCGGCAGCTCGCGCCGGGACTTCTGCCGCCGGGCAGCCATCAACACCAGTCGCTGCGAACGCCGGCACAGTGCCAGCAGCCAAGGTTCTCGCGCGCTCGGATCAAGTTGCGAGTACACAGGTGAGAGCGCAAGAGGTGGCTGCGAGTTCGTCGGGGGCAGGCTCGACAATCGGGAGCGCCGCGTTGTCAATGGAGGTATTGACGGAGCGGCTCAAACGATTGGACGAACTTTTGCAGTTCGATCTGGCCGGTCAGCAAAGCGTCGTCTCCCAAGTGCGCCAGATGAAGCCTGAGGAGGCCGGTAAGGTCGTGGACGATGTGGCCCAGTACCTGCGAGCCCAGGCCGTTGAGATGCAAACCTGTCTCGCCGGGTTGCAGGGGCGTAATGTACGCCTGCTACTCACCTCCACCCAGCTACCCAAAGTGCACGAACGCACAGACCAGCTCAAAGGGTTGCTGAACATGGTGCTGGGACAGGCCAACGCATTGAATGAAGGAAAAGCCGGCATTACGACTGATTGCATGAAGACCTACGCATTTCCGGCGCAAAAATACCTGGAACATTTGTGCAATGCCGACGAATTGATGCCGCCGGAGGCACCGGTCGCGCTGCGTGGCGAGCCAGGAAAGCTGTTTGAGATGAAGCTGCAGCCCAAGATGCTGGTCAATGGTGGGATGCCGAGCCCGATGTGGGTGCACATCCACACGAGTCGCCCCGTCATGGCCAGAAACTTGGAAGGGCTGGCTGATTCCGAATTCACCGCTTGCCACGTTAAATCCAACGAACAGCGCGGCTACAATCGAGAGCGAGAGGAAGCCGATGCTAGGTCCGGTCGCGAGAAGGTCATAATTCATCGCGGCAAACTCACCCCCGCTTTCTGTAAGTCCTTGTTGACCTCGGGGCTTGGCCGCCAACCACGCCATTCGCGTGCCGAGCTCCCGTCGGCGCAGGCTGCATGACAGGGCACGTACTTTGGGGTCTAGGGCAGAATGCGGCCGGCCACGCTGTGAGTCAGCGAGCATTTCTCCTGGCCAAACCGCGAATGCCGCTGCGCGAGTTGCGGTCCGGCGATTGGAGTCGATCGGCTACCGTCAGGGCCGATTTGCGATGTCGCGTTACCTGCTGTTGACGTGGCGGCGTATCTTGCCTCCCATCCAACTTATCGCCGAGATCGCGCCGCCAAGATCGAGGCGGAAGGTCTTCCTGCGAGCGCGGAGCAGGCATAGCCGATCCGATCGGGATCGGCGCATCGCAACGACCCAACGGTGTGGTGGAGAAAATTGGATTCGGGAGAGCTCGTATCCAAGAGGCGGAGTTCCGGCCCGAATACAATCCGCTCGCCCGCTGCACCCACGATGCGCATCCGCAGTTTATTGTCTGGGAGATGGGCTGGATTGCTCGGCGGCGCTGGCGCTAAGGCGGGGCTGATCGCCGGACAATTAGCATTCACTGCCAACAGCCTTGCAACCGTCACCAGTTGCAAGGCTCGGCGGCGGGTCGACAAATCACATGAAATCGTCGTCAGACCCGCTATCGCTGCTGTCGCTGTCCTCGGTTTTGTGGAGATAGAGTGGAGGTTTGCCTGCACGCTGCCACTCACCGGCACTGTTCTTCGTCCATTTGTCGGGATGCTGCGTAGGGTCAAGCACCAGGTCGCCATGATCCACTTCAACAAACCCCATCGTCTGCGCGCGCGCTTGTGCTTCCGGATTAGCCGCACGCCAATTCAGCAACGGTCGGTCGCCGTCTATCCGAAGTTGATGCTCCAGCAGAATATCGCCCGCATTTTCGACGAGCGGATGGGCGACTTGAAGATCCACTATGGAAGTGACCTCAGTTCGACCAGGAAATTGTTCCCGCCAACTTTCCGATTCGAACTCGTTCATGCTGAATCCGCCTTCCATTCTCAGCAGTCCGGCACTCCGGTCTCCCAATTGGTAACTGAAATATCGCGCGTGCTCCGTATCTCGACGGATGCCATATTGCTGAGCAACGTCCGCGGTGCGCCTGGCTCGTGACGATACGAACTCCGAATACTCTTGAGGATTGTCGGCGATGTGCGTGATTTCATCACCATGAAATTGCCTCACCTGTCTCCTGAAGGAAGTCCTGTTGATCTCCACCACAGGAGGTCGGGAATTGAGGGAGTATGCTTGGGGAGCCGCCGATGATGAGGCGCCGCTACCTTCCGATCCGGATAAGTGCATTCGGGCAAATGTGTCCGCGAACCCTTCGCTTCCTGCATCCGATTGCTCGCCGGCATTATGCGCGCGGTAACTATCGGATGAGCCACCAATTCGACCATACATGACGATTCGTACTCCTATGTTTCGCAACCGAGCTCAAGTTAGCACGGCTGTTCAACATAGGTCGCTTAGTTGACGACTAGCTGACGAGGGCATTCCAACGGCTGCACGAATCAAATCCGCACTGCCGGCCTCAAAACCTCGGACTGCGCCACGCACCGGCCAGCAGAGGCTGCAAGGTCATGCCCGGAGGACTTGCCGTAGTTGCTGGGTGGCAGATCCGAGGGGAGTGATTGCCCCAGGCCCGCGGTTGCGCGGTTGGCCTGACAGAGACACTGGGGCACGGATGGCCAGCCGACATTTGCCACTAGCTAGCATGGAGCCAGGTCAGTTTTGAACTGGGCAGTCGTGGACTTCCAATGACTAGGCCAAGCCTGCGGCAAAGAGTGCTTTCGCGACAGGCTGGAAATATTGCATAGGAACGGCGTTGCCGAGTTTTGTAGTGCTTATCAGCTGACGTGCTAAGACATGGTCATGGACGATCGTCAGGCGTAGTGCCCGCGCCTCACTCAACACATGTGAAACGCGCTCACCTTCGGCACGGCAAACTAAGAACGGCACCCCGGTTTCACCGCGAACGTAACGCAGACCGATCAGGACCGCCCTTCCTGTTAAGACCAGCGTGGCGCGATGCACGCCAAGCGCAGGCTCGTCGGCCGCCTCCTCGCGGATGCGACGCTGTTCACCTTTCAACTCTGGCGCTCCTTGCTGATCCTTCGACTCGCGCGTCACTTCGGTATTGGTCATGCGCATTTCGCGCAGATACAACGCGCGCTGGAGCAGGAGATCGATCAGTCCGCCGACCAGCAGTGCGCCGGCGCCAATTCCCATCAGCAATTTTGTCTCCATAAAGATGAGGCCAACACAGCCCATGCCGCAGATCGGCAGAGGGACCATTGTCTTCCACATCCCGAGAAGGACAATGGAAAAGGTTGCGCTGAGAACCAATACCTTGAACATGGTCTTGCAGACTTCGACCATGGAACGAGCAGACCCCAAGCGCTTCAGCCCTTCAAAGGGGTCAATTTTCTTAAAGCTGAGCTTCATCGGCTCCAGAGAGAAGACAAATCCACCATTGGCTAGCAGGCTGGCCAAAATCACCGCGGCGACGAGGGTTCCAAGCAGCGGGCCAACAGCCGCGACGGTGAGTTGGACGAGCACAACCAATGCCTGCGGCACCGCGGTATCGAAAGGTAGGCTCTGCAACTTGGTGGCTAATAGGAGCGCTTCCCGGCATTTGTCCTCGATCACGCTGCCTCTTAGCCAAAGGTAGCCGAGCCCAGCGCAAGTCCCGACCGCGCGGACGAAATCGGAGCTACGTGGCAGCTGTCCTTTTTTGCGCGCTTCACTTAACTTCTTCGGGCTGGCGGCGTGTGTCTTCTCTTCACTTGTGTCGCTCATGGCAGCAATTTGTCGAACCACTCCAGCGCGCCGTTGGCTTGTGTGACCTCCAGTTTCATGCTCTCCACCAGATAGGCAGCGTAGGTGACCATGAGAACTGGAAAGACAATGTTCTTGATTGCCGGAGACAGTTGGCTCGCCTTAAATTGCGGGGCAAAGCGACGCAGCAGCATCATCGATATATCAATCAGTATCAGGAAGAACACGACAGGCCCCGATACCAATAATGCCGTGCGCATTATGCGGTCGAGAAGCCCCAACAACTCCATTGCTCCTGGCCCGCTCAGTGTCGGGTGAAACTGATACACCGGCCAGATCAAGTAGCTGCGGTACAGGACACTGATCAAAGTTTCCAGGCCTCCTGATCCGACGAATATGGCAATCGCAGTGATCCCCAGAAAAACGCCCATCGCGGAAGCCTGACTGTTCGTCGCGGGATCGGCCGAAGCGGTCGGGCTGCTGATGCCGCGTTGGTTGTCGATAAGCTCCCCGGCAGCCTGAAGGCCCCAAAGCGGAATGCCAAGAAAAGTGCCAAGGAGTACACCGACAAAAACTTCCTTGAATCCGAGCAGGGTTAGCTGGATCAGGCGTGTATCAGAATCCAGCGCCGGCAATCCGCCGCTGACGTGTGCCAGGCATGGTAGTGCGAAGCCAACAGCCAAACAGCCCCGGATCAGCCCACTGATCTGCGAGCGTGTGAATACGGGAAAGATCAGCATGATGCCCATCGCGCGGGCTGCCCCAAGACCTGCCGCAACGACGAGTTCGAGAGCCGTCTGGATCAGAATTTGAATATCGGCCGATGGCGCGTCCATGGGGCGGACTAGTAGCTAAGTGTCATTGCGGGAAACTCGGTGAAGATCTGATCGGCTAGCTCTATGAGCGGGGCGCTTAGCACAGGAGCAAACAGCCCAATCACCGCGACAACGACCAGAAGCTTCACGGTGAGCGGCAAGCTTTCATCCTGGATCTGCGTCGCCGCCTGGAGGATGCCGATGACGAGGCCGACAACCACTGATGCAATGAGCGGCGGTAGAATCCAGATCATGAAAACCACCAGTGATTGGCTCATAAGAGTAATGATGCTGGATTCAGTGATGATCAGCCTCCCGGTAACGTATAACTCAGCACAAGCCCATGCATCAATTTTGACCAACCATCAATGGCGACAAACAAAAAGATCTTGAACGGGACAGATATAACAGTTGGTGAGACCATCGACATACCCATTGCCATCAAGATAGTTGTCACTATCAGATCTATAACAATAAAAGGCAGATAAAGTAGAAATCCCATCTCAAATCCGCGCTTCAATTCTGATAGCAAGAAAGATGGCACAAGTATTGCAAAGTCATCAGGCGTGGCTGCAGCGTGCATTTCCTCTGGCCAGACCTTTTCTGTCGAAGATAGGAAAAATCGCCGCTGCTCTTCATTTGTGAATTTCTTGAGATGCTCGCGCAAGGGCTCACTTCCGGCTTTAGCGGCGCTTACCCAGTCGTCGAATGTCTGATAGTGGAGCTTGGGATCCGACATGCGGTCATAGGTCTGCTCAGCAACGGGCGCACTAACGAACATAGTGAGGATCATCGCCGCGGCGTACAGCACCACATTGGGTGGTATGGTCTGGGTCCCGAGCGCATTGCGGACGAGGAAAAGAACAATTGATACCTTTACAAAGGCCGTTGTCGTGGCAACTGCTAAAACCAGCAGACCGAGTCCGGCGGTAACCGCAAGAAGCGCCAGGATTGTCGGCTGAGCTTCACTCATTGCATGCAAACCCGCCACGGAGCCTGATGCCCAGCTCTTCTCCGATGCGGACAATGTCGCCACGCCCGATACGCTGACCATTGGCCACTATGTCGATCGGGCCGTCGATCGGCCATCCAAGTTCAAAAATATGCCCTTCGCCGGCACTTCTTAATTCCCCAAGAGAAATAGGCCAGCGGCCGCATTCAAAGACAAGCACGATCTCGACATCGTCGAGATCCTTAGTAAGCTCCAGTTGCGATCCGGGTTGTGTCATATGCGCATTCTCCAAAGGACACGGTCGCGGGCGGAAAGGCCCCCGCAAGATTAATTCATCGCCGTCAAGATCCGCCCCGGCGCACAACTGGCCGACAGCTAGGGTGATCTGGCCGCGGCCGAACGGCGCAATATCGGGCAACAATGCATCACCGACACATGCGCTTCGAAGAAGCGCCGCAGGAAGGCGAAGCGTGCCGACCTCTCCTGCAACAATGAGCGGGAGCTCTGGAGGCAGCCCGCCCAGCTGCCGCGGCAACTGGGCAAGCAGTTCGCCTAGCGCGCGAAACGCAGGCGGTACTAAGCCGTCAAGAGGCGTGAACAGGAATAGACGGCCCTTGCCCTTGACCGCGCCGAAAATGATGTCGAGTTCAAGATGAGGAGCCAGCATCGTGGCTTCGCATACGCGCACGAGTTGCACGTTCAGACGCGTCGTCTCCTCCAGTCGAGTGACAAGCGGCTCAAGAGCGAGTTCGAGAATAAGCGAAGCAGTTGGCTCGGAAGGGAAGGCCAAGCCGTTCTGCACTGTCGTGATGAACTCCTCTACGAGCGGGCGCGACAGCGACAAGATGACCGTTTCGGCTCCCACTCTCCAGACGCAGTCAAGCATCGGAATGGCAGCAGGTTCCTGCTGCCAGACAAGCCCTGCCGTTCGCACCGATAGCGGCACCTCGTTGATCCGGCTTTGAAACGGCGTACGGGGCGCTGCTGTATCATTGAGCCACGAGACAACCGTGCGGGACAGTTTCAGAACTGGTTCGAACATGGCGGGTGTGACCGCAGCGGCTATCAAAGACTGCACGGTCGTGTCATTCGGACGACCTCTTGCGACTGTCGGATCCGGTTGCGCGGCATTTAGGCAAGCGACCCCCTCGCATATTTCAGCAGTATCTCGTCGTCGGCCTCGATCTCGGCTGCGGCCTCCGAATGAGTCTCGACGGCGCGCCGCACGTCGTCCTCGATTTGTTGCCATTTGTCCCTTGCCGCCGAACATATGACCCATAGCTCCCTCGTCCTGGACGCCGCCATCTCAGCCTCCTCTTGAGCGATTTGGGCATCATCAAGCATCTGCCGTCTGGAAGTGATCTCAGCGGCAAGCTGTTCAGTGTGAAGGCGGTGACGGTCGAGCGCTGCGCTAGACAAGTTGTCGAGTGACATCAGATGCTGATAGAGCGCTGCTTCTGTTCTTGAACAATGTTGCTGTATCATTGCAAGCTCCCTAGCGGCATTTTGTACGGCTGAGGCGGCCACATCGCGCTGGGCTTCCTTCTTGGACAGCTCGCCAAGGGCACGACGCTCTTGCATTTCCTTCAGAAGCCGTAACCTCGAAGACTGAACCCAGTTCACGCGGTCAGACGCGACATCCATGCGACCGTCTCCTCGAAATCTGACGCGTCATCTTCGCTCTGGCGCAGAAACTCCCTCAGTTCGTCGATTGACGCGACGGCCCGGTCAGTCAGGGGATCTCCACCTGGCTTGTATTCGCCAACATTGATCAAGAACTCGGTCTCGGCATAGCGCGATAGGAGCTCGCGGAAAATGGATGCTGCCTTGCGATGTGTCCCCGAAACGACTGCATCCATGACGCGGCTGCGACTCTGCAGCACATCAATAGCGGGGAAATGCGATCGCGCCGCAATAGCGCGTGAGAGGATGACATGGCCATCGAGAATACCACGCGATTCCTCGGCGATTGGATCACCTGTGCCATCACCCTCTACAAGCACCGTATAGAAGGCCGTGATTGAGCCCCGCTCACCCATGCCGGCGCGCTCGAGCAGGCCTGGCAGCATGCCAAAAACGGAAGGAGGAAAGCCCCGTCGCGTCGGCGGCTCACCCGCAGCAAGGCCTATTTCGCGCATAGCGCGGCAGAAGCGCGTCAGCGAATCCAGCATGAGAGCAACGCGTAGGCCCTGATCGCGAAAATATTCCGCGAGCGCAGTCGCCATTGGAGCGCATTGCGCACGCTCCACCGCCGAGCGGTCGGAGGTTTCAACCACGACGACCGTACGGAGAAGGCCCTCTTCACCAAGATTCCTTTCGATGAATTCACGAACTTCCCGTCCACGTTCGCCTATGAGCGCCACTATGACGACGTCAGCGGCGGCACCCTTTACGATCTGTGACAACAGCGTCGACTTGCCACCACCTGGCTCGCCATAAATCCCGATCCGCTGGCCCTCGCCGCACGTCAGCAGACCATCGAGGACACGGACCCCAAGCGGGAATGGCCGCTCAATCATGCGCCTCGTCATCGGATTGGGAGCTCTGTCATGCAGTGGCCGAGTTTCGACGGTCTTGATTTCGCCTTTGCCGTCCAATGGGCGGCAACGACTGTCGATCACGCGACCGAGCAAATCGCCGCCGACGGGCACCTCACGCATTCGGCCAGTGGCCACGACCTCTGCGCGGCTGGATAGGCCCACCAAGTCCCCGATCGGTGTCAGCAATACACCATCACCCGACAGGCCGATCACCTCGGCCTCGAGCGACAGCCCGGTTCGCGGGTCCTCTAGGAGGCAAAGTTCCCCAATACGAGTGTCTGGCAAGACGGCATGAACCAGTGTGCCGATAGCCCGCGTGATCCGACCCCGCACCGCACGCGTGTCAATTCGCTTGGCCGCAGCCCTCAACGACGAGATTGCTGGAACGAGAGCTCGAGTGTCGGCGTCAGCGTTATGTTCTGGGACGGGCTTTCTCATAGCTCGCCTTTTTCACAGAGCGTCCCGAAACCAAGGCGCAGCGCGCGCATCTGGGCGTCAAGTCCCAGGTCGACATTGCCGTACTCGCTCCACAGCACGCACCGTTGCGGCGACAACGTCGGGTCGGGCTCGATCCGCACCCTTGGTCGACCATCCTGGCCGTCGCATCGAGCAAACTCTCGTGCAAGCATGTCGACTTGCATGGGAGAAACATGAAGGCAAACTTCGGCGCCGCTGTATTGACACTCTATGGCGTGACGAACAGCCCTCACCAATAGCTCGCCCGGATCGAAAGCGCCGATAAGATCGCTCAATATTTCCATCACGAGCTGCGGCAATTCCTGCTCCAGAGCCGCCTTTCGTCGCGCGATTTCGGAGATTGTCTCCGCAATCAGCCCTGCCATCTCCTCGGTGCCTGCATTCGAGCCCTCCATGTGGCCGCGCGCCCACGCCCGCTGGTAAACGGCGCGTGCCCAGTTTCGAACGCGCTGCCGATGCCGTTCTGCCGCGGCAAGCGCTTGCGCGGCGCTGTGCCAGGTCTCGAGCTCGCTCGCGGGTATCAGTGGTCCGACTGGACGCATCTGCGGCGCTATTGGCCCCTCGGAAAGTTCGGCTGTCATTTCACCGGGGTCTCTGTCTCAAAATGAGCTAGTACAAGTGAAAGCAATTGGCCGGCGGCGGTCCAATGCTCAGGTGCTGGAGTCTCCGCGGCAGTCCCCTCGGGCAACCGAAGAAGCACGCGGTTACGCTCGGTCGCTGAACTGTCCTGGAGCCAAGCCCCAAGACATGCATGTCCATCGTATTCGATTTGCTGAGCGAGTTTTTCTGGGTCCGCGATCAGTCTGTTCTCAACGGCATGCAGCAGGTGTCGGATTCCGAATGCGTGTGCATCCACGCCGATGCGTTTAACAAGGATGGCAAGCTCAGGCTGAGAGACAAACGCGACCAGCGAACGGGCATGCCAGATACTACCAGCAAGAAGGGCAGCTCGATATGGATCGTGCCCGCGTAGAAGGTCCGGCCTGCAGCCGATGTGGTTCAGATCCACGTCATAGTTGCCCAGCAATTCTGCCAGCCTTGGATGCAGTCTGGAACACTTCTGCAACTTCACTAACGTTTCTGCCGATAACGCTGGATCAAGACGCGCCGCTAGACGGGTCGGATGGGCCGAAGCCGCAAGCTCGCTCGCGCCCGGAAAACGCAATTGGTGCGGACCATCAGGTCGGGCGGTCTGTATAGGCATTTGCAATGAGATGTCACCCACGTCCAATTGCAGGCATTCTTTTGCGAATGGCCTCGACAGCAGAAGCATCCCGGCGCCCCTCGACCTTGGAAACGCCGGTTGATTGCTTGCGCCGACGCGTAACAACGCTGACCAAGAGATAACAGGCCACGGCGAATACGGCTGCGGCAAAACCTGTCACGGTCGCCAGAATTGGCGCAGGAAGAGGTATTGATGCTTGTGGCAAAACAGCAGTCGGATCGGGCCGTTGCTCGTGTGCGGACCGTTCTACCGGCACCAAAACCACTTCCACCTTATCGTAGGACAAGCCTTCGATGCTGTCGGCTACGAGCATCTTTATCTTTGGCAGCAGAGCCGCGACATTTGTTTTGGCGTCGTGCCTGATAAACACCGAGGCCGAGGATGGCGTGGCGCCGGCTCGCACAAGGTCGTTATGCGGCAGCACGACGTGAACACGTACAGAAAAAACGCCATCGATATCGCTGATCGTCCGCGACAACTCTTCGCTCAGGGCATACACGTAACGGGCACGCTCTTCGGTCGGCGAGGCAATCAGGCCTGATCCTTGGAATATCTCACCGAGGTTCTTGAAGGATTGGCGCGGCAACCCCTTGGCGTTCAGAAGGTTGATTGAGAAGGCGAGCAGCTTTTCGTCAACCTGGATCGTGCTGGTCCCATCCTTGGCGACCACCCGGATCGCGGCGACCCCGTTGTCTTCAAGAAGTGCGAGCATTTCATTTGCCTCACGCTCTTGCAATTGCGTGTAGAGGTCGGTTTTGCAAGCACTGAGGGCGACGAGAACTGGCAGCATGACAAGTCTAATCGACCGCCACCCTGACAGGCCACGCATGATTTCGCCCTTGGCCAAGCCAATCATGCGCCCGGTTCAGCCTTCCTTCAAAAGTTTATTCACGGATGATGTGATGCCGCTGACGCCTTTGGAGATAAGCGCCACCTGGGTGACGCCGTTGTAAACATCCCGAAGACCAGCCATCATCGTTTCGAAGTCTTGCCCTTGTTGAGGAATGCCCGAGATTCCGGTTCCCGCCTCACCTGCGACGGGAAGCTTCTGCGCCGGTCCCGGTAGAGCGCCCTTCGAAAGGGCTATGTCATGGTCGAGCGCGGGGAAGGAAACAGTGTTGTGTGGATATAGGGAGGAAATCGTCTGCAACACGCGATCGCCCATGCCGCTCGTCGGCGCAGCCGCGCGCTGAACATCCATCGCCGCAGCAACTGGCGCCGCACTCGCTGGCCCCGCGGCGGCATCGTTTTTCAGCGAGTCGGCTGCATGCCCTAAGGCGCGCTCAAACTGGGCCTGCTCGACAATCGACGGTGATCCGACCCTGGGGAGGCCAGCCGTTAGAGTGGCAGAGATCGACGTAACAGGCATCATCATGTAAGGACTCGGTTGCTCTCTCTGACCGGGCGAGCCCCGCCCATTCATCACCCGGTGTCGGCGCAACACTCCTAGGGGGGCAAGCTGACAACAAGCTGACTAACGGCGGCGTCATTTCGACATCTAAAATCTCTTCGGCAATTTAGTCACTTGTGATGATTTCAGCGTTTGGTTTATCAGTGCGACATGCCGAGAACGCTTATCCAACCCGTCACCCTGCATGTTTTGAGACTTCTCTGTGCCGGGTTTTTTCTGTCCACCGGGATTCACCCGGCGCACGCAGTCCCGCTGTCCCTTCCGGCGACACCCTATAGATACACGGTTCTGGATCAGGAACTCGCTGCAGCGTTGCAGGAATTCGGCAACAACCTGAATATCAGGGTCAACATCAGTCCTGCGGTGAAGGGGCGAATTCGCGGACGTATGCCTGATTTGCCACCGCGCGCGTTCCTCGACCGCTTGACGAACCTTTACGGTCTCCAATGGTACTATGACGGCCTTGTGCTCTATGTGTCTGCTGCACAAGAATCGCAAACTCGAATGCTTTTGATGACGTCGATTCGCTTCGATGCGTTCAAGGGGGCTCTCGACAAGCTTGATATCTCCGACGAGCGCTATGTAGTCAAACCCGTGCCAGGCAATGGCCTCGTCTTCGTTTCCGGTCCACCGCGCTTCGTCGCACTCGTGGAGCAGACCTTTAACGGCTTGGTGGCGGAGGCGCAGGCGCAGACTCACATAGCGGCCACGCCAAAGGAATCAGTGCTGATCTTGTTTCGCGGCTCCTCCACTACGGTCGTTCGCGACGGACGACCGGATGCTTCTTATTCTTCTGACATCCCACAACAGGATAGCGTTGGCGGGAAGCCTGAGCTGGGCAAGAAATGAACATTGAGGATTTGCCGCAGCTCTGAAGAACATGACTGCGGCTACCCCTTTGTGAACTCTTCGCAAACTCGTCAGTTTCTCGAAAGCTAATCCGCTCATGATGAGTCCCGGCAGCTCTCGCGGTGACTCCGGCCATTGTGTTGGACCGAACCTTGGAGCCGGCCCGGAACACAGCAATTGAAGGCAGGGCAGGCGCATTCGTGACCTGCCGACGCTTGGAATTGTCGAATTTTGTGAAACGCAAGGGATCTTCTGTCGGGGTCTCTTGTGGGGATTTCAACGTCACGTCTGAGGATGCACAATGTCGGCCAGCAATCTTTCAACTTTCTACCGCTCAAATTCGCTACAGTCCGCAAGGGGTTGGCCGGGCCTGAAAGTTTCCCATTTTGCGACCCAGCATCAGCAAAGTGCATCGTGCTTCGAAGCGATGCTGTCCACTTGTGTGCTGGCAAACAAGCCCGGCTCTTTCGCGCAAGGGGATCTGCCAACGTCGAATCTTGATTCGACAATGGATAAATTGCGGCAGGACCCTTTGGGCCATCTGGCACCGGATGTCGAATCGACATTGAAGGGCTTGGAGCAACACCCACTGGATCTGCTGCCGCCACATATGAGGGCGGCTCTCAAGGAGGACCAATCGCAACGCTCCAAGGCGACTGAAGCCCAACATCTGCTCCGCGTCACCCCGAAGATCGAGCCGGCTCCCAGGCCGAGCCCCGGAATCACGTGGAACGGTGGGTCGCTGACCACGGCTGAGTTGCAGATTGTTGCGGTACTCAACCGTCACAAGGACCAATGCCCGCTTAGTTGGAAGTCGTTGACCGAGAAAGCCAATGATCCCTCTACGCCACCGGATCTGAAAGCGGCGATCAAGGGACTGCAGCAGGATTCGGGACTTTTTTATGCGATTGGCTCGCAGGGCGACGGCCGCTGTGGAGGCAAGATCAACGCCAAGGACTTGGCCGGATTTTCAAACCACCACCCACAAGTTGCTGCATTTCAGGAAGCCCAAGCGCAAAGCTACGAGCAGAACTACATACCATCCGACGGCAGCGGAGGTTTGCAGCCTTCGGTCATGACCTTGAGCGATGCCTTGCGGGAGTTTTACCGGTACTCCGAAAATCTGTCCAAGGACCTGAGTCTGGATGAGTTCAAGAAAATGGTCGGCGGCGAATCGAAAAACGGCAAATTTCCGCCCCAGGTCATTGCGGCGGCGCAATATTTCCTCGATCACCCCGATGCTTGGAACCAGTTGTGCGGTGGCTCGAAAGGGAAGATGCACAAAGAGGATTTCCTGCAAGTCGCCTCATCGTCGATGAGCCTCACGCAAACTGAGCTGAATACGGTCGAGATGATCAAGGACCATCAGGACACGTTCTTTGGAAGCGGTGTTCTGACTCGCGACAAACTGGCGAAAATGAAAGACGACAAGAGCCTTGATCCGAAAGTGCGGGAAGCAGCCTCTCAGCTCCTTTCAGATCCTCTTTTGTTTGGCCTCCTGAACAATTCGATCACGGGCTATAAGACCCATCATAAATTCTTCGACTTTGGCGGCGGGCATACGGTTGATTCCGGCAATATCAGCAAAAAAGACTTTGCCCATTTTTGCACAAACATGTCGTCTGCGAACCGCAACGTTCAGCAGCCAATCACCCACGGCGCCCAAACCGCAGAAGAGCAGAATGCCGTCGCGGACATGAAGATGGGCCTGATGGACCAGCCTGACATTAAGTCAGCCAAAAAGAACGGCGGGGCCGTCATGCACGTCGTCGACTCCGTGCTCAAAATCGAGACGAAAGTGCTCGACTTGGCGGCAACGGCGGTGGGACTGCTCAGCTTCATTCCGGGCCTCGGACAAGTAGCCGATCTTGCCTCGATGGTTCTCGAGGCTGAGTCGCAAGCAGCCAATCTCCTGCGTACGGCCATTAACGGAGGCGATATGAAGCGAGCGCTGGAGGAAGCTGGCCTCAATATGGCCGCGCAGGCGATCGGCCTTATCGCAGGCCCCGAGGTCAAGCTGGCCATTCGAAATGGGCTCGTAAAGCACCTGATGGAAGAGGCCTTGGCGGCAGGCATTGATCTTTCGGTCTCGACGGCGCAGGACTACGCAGAAGGCTATGTGAATAACCTCCAAGCGCGCCTTGCAGGCGGCCCTGAGCAAAACCTAGGCCTTCCGAGCATGCCATCATTCCAGAGTGTGGCAAGCAATGTGCCCTTCGTCGGCATTGCCTTATCCTAGCCGTCGCCTTGCGCGGAAGCTTTGGCTCGCGCGCTGAGATAAGGGTCATTGTGGCACAAGCAGGGGTTCATCCGCATCAACGCAAGCGGTGTTCCTGACGCCATCTTGATCGGACTGTGAGGGAGATGTCCGAAGTCTGTGAAGGCTTCGGTATATGACGACTTCAGAGTTACGCTGAGCCCAGCCATCTCGAGCCGGTGCGCCGGGTCGAGGTTTTCACGGGCGCCGGCCGGCAGCGGGAATGGTCTCCGGAAGGCACGGCGCGGATGGTGGCGGAGCTGGCGCAGCCGAAGGAACGGCTGTCGCGCGCCCAGGGCGGCCTCCCGAACAGCCAGACGATGATCTCCTGCGGCCTATATCCTTGTGCCCACGCTCAAGGCAGTCGGCTGAAAACAGCGCTGATTTAAAACAGCATTATCCTGCACTGCACCCTCGATCCTTGCGCTCACCGATCGCTCGTCGACACGCACGCGGTCAAGTCGTTATCGGCGCTATGCCGATGGGCTTCGAGAGCAAGGTGGACGCTGAGCGGTGCGTCAGCCTCAGGGCGCGGCTGGCCAGCTTTGGGTCTCACGCTCTATGACGGCAACACCCGGCTGATCCACTTGGCCTGTTCGGGGGCTCCCGGCAGCGGCGCGGAAGCCACGGTCCGCCTTCCTCGGCTTCAGGCCAAAGACACCGCAGCATGCTCCAGAGCTATGTCTGCCGCCTTCGCCCCATCGTCGCTGGTCATGTGGAAAGGACAAGCAGGCTACGCACCCCATAATCCCGTCGGGCAGGATTCGACAGTCGACGGCGAGACATTCGCCAAACCTCACCCTTGATTCTCAGCAACGTTAAAAAAAATTCACATAATGTTCGTGAGCATAGTCTCCTGTCAGGTGGTACATTAGCCCCAATATCTGGCGTCTTAGTCGTAGAAAGGACTGTGATCCATCTTCCATTAGCATCCATACCAGCGGATTTACAGCAAATGACGAGAAGAGATCTCATGCGGATTGATGGGGATAGAAGGGCTAGCGGCTTGCTGCATCCCGTCCGGGTTGATGCCAACCAATGTTGACACTGGTAAATCGCGTAAGGACGGCAGCGCATCTTGATCGCCTTCGAATCCTGGGCCTTTGCGCGCATGCGGATCTAACCGTCGGCGAGCTGGCCGATATTACCAGTCTGCCTCGCGAGCAGGTTCGACGCCACGTCCGGCGGCTGGTCAGAGCCAACTTTCTTTGCTGCAACGAACAACGTCCGCAGTCTTCGTACCATATGCAAGCAGGAGGCAAGGATGGCGGGCTGGCTCAATTGGTGGTCGATCTCCTGCCCCACGATGATGGTCATCATAAAAGAGACCTACAACGCCTGGAAGCAATACAAGACGCGCGGTTGAAGGGACCGCCTGCTTGATCGTGAAATAGATCAGTCCAAATGGAGCGCGACTACCATGGATAACTCCGCCGGCGGCGCCATCGCGCAGCCCGACACTTACGGGCGGCCTCACTTAGCCGCCGTCGACTCCCGCGTTCGCGAACTGCTTCTAAGACAGGAGCGCCAGGAGCGGACAACTCTCAAACTGATCGCCTCCGAGAACTTTGCCTCCTCGGCGGTGTTGGAAGCGACCGGGTCGATTTTCACCAACAAGTATGCCGAGGGATACCCCGGTGCGCGCTACTACGCCGGAAACGAGATCGTCGATGAGCTTGAGACCCTCGCGATCGAGCGCCTGAAAGCGCTATTTGGCAGTGAACACGCCAACGTCCAGCCTTATTCAGGCTCGCCAGCCAACCAGGCTGTCTATCGCGCGCTTTTGAGCCCCCGTGACAAAGTGATGGGCTTGCCTTTACCCGAAGGCGGCCATCTGACTCACGGTTGGTCCGTCAATTTTTCCGGCAGCGATTATCAGCGCGTCCCGTACAGGCTGCACGAAAAGACACAGCAAATTGACTATGACCACTTGCGCGAGACCGCCAAGCGGGAACGCCCGAAGCTAATTTGGGTCGGCGGAACTGCTTATCCGCGTATTTTTGACTACGCGGCAATGGCCGAAATTGCTTCGGAGGTGAACTCGTATCTGGTGGCTGACATCGCCCACATCAGCGGCCTGGTTGTCGCAGGAGTGCATCCGAACCCCGTGCCCCATTGCGATGTGGTCACCAGCACCTCTCACAAGGCGATCCGCGGTCCCCGGGGTGGCTTCATTTTATCAAGGAATGAAGACCGTTATCAGCCCCTCCATCATCCGAAGAGCAAACACAATCTGGCCAAACGTATAGACCGCGCCGTGTTCCCTCTTCTGCAAGGCGGACCGCATATGAATACTATCGCCGCGCTTGCCGTCGCTTTGCAGGAAGCAGCGAACTCGTCCTTTCGTGTCTACGGTCAGCAGATCGTCCACAACGCCAAGGCTCTGGCCCAGGCGCTTCTGGAGCGAGGTTATGAACTCGTCACCGGGGGCACTGACAATCACATGCTGATCCTTGATCTTCGGGACCGGCCGCTGTCAGGCAAAGCCTATGCGGAGCGCTTATCGCGTGCAGGCATCATTGCGAATTTCAATATGGTCCCGGGCGACCGGCGGCATCCGGCGCTGACAAGCGGCATCCGCTTAGGGACACCAGCGGTGACGTCCATGGGCATGCGCGAAACGGAGATGGTGCAGATCGCCGCTTTCATCGACTCGGTCTGCCGCCAGCCCGATGACCAGGAAGTTCATGCGAGCGTACGAAGAGACGTTGCCGACTTCTGCACTGCGTTCGATGTTCCCGGCATCCCCGACCGCTAAGCCACCCCAATCCAGAAACTCCTCACTAACTCCAGCACTTGAAGCGAGGGCATTTTTATGACCAGGCAGTTCGTGTTCTCTTCCGAATCCGTCGGCGCGGGACACCCCGATAAGATGGCAGACAACATCTCCGATGCCATTCTCGATGCGGTCCTGCGCACCGATCCGAAGGCGCGCGTCGCCTGTGAAGTGTTGGTGAAGACGGGGATGGTCGTTGTGGCTGGCGAGATCACCAGCCATGCCCACATCGATTACAGCCAAGTCGCCCGCGATACGATACTCGATATTGGCTACGACGATGATGCGATTGGCTTTGATGGTCGACGTTGCGCCGTCGTTCTGGCCCTCACCGAGCAGTCGCCCGACATAAGCCAGGGCGTTGATGAAGGACGAGGGCAGGATCTCGGGCAGGGGGCAGGGGATCAGGGCATCATGTTTGGATTCGCATGCAACGAGACGGATACATTGATGCCCCTGCCGATCCAACTCGCTCACCATTTGACGAAAAGACAGGCCGAGGTCCGGAAAGCGGGACAGCTTGGCTGGCTGCGTCCGGACGTGAAATCTCAAGTGTCCGTACGCTACGAAGGGCTCCGCCCGGTGGCGCTGGATACCATAGTCCTGTCGACGCAGCATGACGAAGCGGTCTCACAAGCCACGGTCCGCGAAGGCGTCATTGAGGAGATCATAAAACCGGTCCTGCCGGCCCACCTGGATACTTCGGGGATCAGATTTCTGGTCAACCCAACAGGGCGGTTCGTGGTCGGTGGGCCTGCCGGCGACTGCGGCCTCACAGGACGGAAGATCATCGTCGATTCCTACGGTGGGACCGGGCGTCACGGCGGCGGTGCCTTTTCGGGCAAGGACCCATCCAAGGTTGACCGCTCGGCGGCCTATGCCGCCCGGTATGTCGCGAAGAACATCGTTGCCAGCGGCCTTGCGGAGGTCTGCGAGGTTCAGCTTGCCTACGCGATCGGCGTGGCCAGTCCGGTTTCTGTCATGGTCAATACTTTCGGAACCGCAAGGATCGAGGAAAAAAGGATCGAGCGCCTTGTTCTCGAGGTTTTCAATCTCCGACCGAAAGGCATCATCAAGATGCTTGATCTCTTACGCCCGATATACCGCAAGACGGCGACATACGGACACTTCGGGCGTGAAGAGCCTGAGTTCACCTGGGAGAAGACGGACAAAGCTGACGATTTGCTGCGTGAAGCAGGACCGGCAGCTGCGTGAGGGCGGCTGGATCAAGCGCATGCGGCAACCCATTTCAACTCGCGAGACCACGCCCGGCCGGCATGGCAAGAAGCCGGCTCGGGTTTTTGGCGGAGATTTTGATGCGGATTATGACGTGCTCTGCATCGGTAATGCCATTGTCGACATCATCGCCCAGTGCGACGAGGCATTCCTCGAGACCAACGGCATCATCAAGGGAGCGATGAACCTCATCGACACAAGGCGCGCCGAGCTGCTCTACAGCCGCATGGGTCCGGCGATCGAGGCCTCCGGCGGCAGCGCCGGCAACACGGCGGCCGGCGTCGCCAGCTTTGGCGGCCGCGCCGCCTTCTTCGGCAAGGTCTCCAACGATGCGCTGGGCGAAATCTACGCCCACGACATCCATGCGCAAGGCGTCGCCTTCGACACCACGCCGCTCAAGGGTGAACCGCCGACGGCGCGCTCGATGATCTTCGTCACGCCCGACGGCGAGCGCTCGATGAACACCTATCTCGGCGCCTGCGTCGAGCTCGGGCCTGAGGATGTCGAGGCGGACAAGGCCTCTGGCGCCAAGGTCACCTATTTCGAAGGCTATCTGTGGGATCCGCCGCGCGCCAAGGAAGCAATCCGCCAGACGGCGATGCTGGCGCACGCGGCAGGCCGCGAAGTGTCGATGACCCTGTCGGATTCGTTCTGCGTCGACCGCTACCGCGACGAGTTCCTCGAGCTGATGCGTTCGGGTACCGTCGACATCGTCTTTGCCAACAGCCACGAGATCAAATCGCTTTACCAGACGGCGTCGTTCGACGAAGCGCTGGCGCAGATTCGCAAGGATTGCCGCATCGCCGCCGTGACCCGATCGGAAAAAGGCTCGGTGATCGTGCGCGGCGACGAGACCGTGGTGATCAAGGCGACCGCCATCAAGGAGCTGATCGACACGACGGGCGCCGGCGATCTCTATGCCGCCGGCTTCCTGCATGGCTACACGCAAGGCCGTGACTTGCAGACCTGCGGCGACCTTGGCTCACTGGCAGCCGGATTGGTGATCCAGCAGATCGGCCCCAGGCCCCGTCAGAATTTGCGCCGCGAGGCCGAGCAGGCGGGGCTGACCATTCCGGACGTTCAAACGAGTTAGTGGCCTACCTTCCCGTTGTGCAGGCTATCTCGCCAGAAGCGCAATCACGGAATAGGGAAATCCTGATGTCGAACATGATGAAGGCGCTTGTGAAGGCCAAGGCCGAACCGGGCATCTGGATGGAAGAGGTGCCGGTGCCGGAAATCGGCCCCAACGACGTGCTGATCAGGATCAAGAAGACGGCGATCTGCGGCACCGACGTGCACATCTACAATTGGGACCAGTGGGCGCAGAAGACGGTGCCGGTGCCGATGGTGACGGGCCATGAATTCGTCGGCACCGTTGCCGATTTCGGCGCAGCGGTCACCGAATACAAGGTCGGCCAGCGTGTATCGGGCGAAGGCCACATCGTCTGCGGCCATTGCCGCAACTGTCGCGCCGGGCGAGGGCATCTGTGCCGCAACACACTCGGCGTCGGCGTCAACCGTCCGGGCGCGTTCGGCGAGTATCTGGCGATCCCGCAGCACAATGTCGTGCCGATCCCCGACGATGTGCCCGATGAGATTGCCGCGATCTTCGATCCCTTGGGCAATGCCGTCCACACCGCATTGTCCTTCGATCTGGTCGGCGAGGACGTGCTGGTGACTGGCGCCGGGCCGATCGGCATCATGGGCGCGCTCGTCGCCCAATGCGTCGGTGCGCGCAAAGTGGTCATCACTGACATCAACCCGGTGCGGCTGGCACTGGCGAAAAAGCTCGGCGTCCAGCATGTCGTCGACGCCTCGAAGGAAAAGCTGCGCGACGTCATGCCGGTGCTCGGCATGACCGAGGGTTTTGACGTCGGCCTCGAAATGTCGGGTGCCGCGCCCGCCTTCCGCGACATGATCGACACCATGAACAATGGCGGCAAGATCGCCATTTTGGGCATCGCCCCGACCGGCTTCGAGATCGACTGGAACAAGGTCATCTTCAAGATGCTGCATCTCAAGGGCATCTACGGCCGCGAGATGTTCGAGACCTGGTACAAGATGATCGCGCTGGTGCAGGGTCCTCTCGACGTGTCGGGCCTGATCACACACCGCATCGGGGTCGATGACTACCTCGACGGTTTCGAGGCGATGAAGAGCGGCAATTCGGGGAAGGTGGTGATGGATTGGTAGGGATTGCCTTGGCCGCTCTTCAGGAAAAGCTGACGGGACAGCACCCCTCTGGTCCGCCGGACATCTTCCAACGAGGGGAACATGGCTGGGTGGAGAGCTATGGCTCCGCTAGGTGCGCCCCCTAATCATGATACGGCGACGTATCGCGGCCCATCCGATAACGGTCGATGGTGGCAATTCGCCTCAGCCGATGACGGAAACCCGGTGAACGGATGCTCACAGGCCCCGACGCGATCGTCTATTTCCTAAGATCTGCGATTGAGGTCGAGGTGTTGCCGCCGTTTCAGCGGGTAAGATGCGTTAGACGACTTCCGGTACCTTTCCGGTCAGCGAATTAACGAAGGCAACGAGCCGCATTGGACAGGTCGTGCCATTCCGGTTCGGGGGAAGTATGGCGCGGCTCAGCATGGCGACACGGTCGGAACTGAAGCGGCGATCGTGGAGCGTTATCGCGGCGTTGACAAGCGGCGCATTCTGAATGAGTTCGGGGCGGTAATCGGCTATTATCGCAAGCGCGCGCGATCCGTCTTATGAACCGTCGTGAGCAGAGGCCGTCTGCGAGCAAGAGCCGCAGCCGCTGTTACGGCAGCGATGTCCGCGAGGCGCTCATCGTGTTGTGGGAGGCTTCGGAGCGGCTGAGGTCCGCATCGTCGCTCGCGGCGGCCAGCGCCGCCGGGCAGGAATGAGTTCGGCAGTTCGCCGCTCGGTGCAAGCCCGCACCTTCGGCGATTGGAAAGATCCGCCGCCCGGCTTTGTTGAGCGCATTCGGGCACGTCTTGGTCGGGGAGCTTCGTGCAGACGATGGTGCTGACCGAAATTGCCACCGGCTGGACCGAATGCATTCCGGTCCGCACGCGCAACAGCGGCAATGTGATTATGGCGATCAAGCAGGCCCGCTCGCGGTTTCCCTGACCCTGTGCTGCTGTTTGCCGGCATCCGCCGCACAGGAAGAGCTTGGTCGTCGATCTCCAGCCTGAACGCGGTCGTTTCCTGGTGCCGCAAATCGGCTGTTGCATACACATCCCTGTCAGACGTCAGTTTTCCTCGCCCATTTTGGTGTCGAGATGCGAAGTGCTCTTTTGGACCAGCAAGGCTTTTTGGAAATCTGAGAGCGGCTTTCCGCGGGGCGCTCCATTTTTGAGCATCAAGCTACCACAGCCAATGACGCGCAGGTTCCACCAGACTCGCCAGCCTTGAAGGACAGCGAAATAGCAGAGCACGACAGACACAACAATCCATCAGGAAGCCGCAGTCGTTGAAGATGCGGCGCTGCATCCATACCGTGGATGCATTCGATCCAAATAATCGATTTGTTCAATCAGTTTCTCGAAAGCTAACCCTACCCTCTGTGGGAATCGGGCTCTGGGCCGCGACGCTGCCTTGCGAGCGCAGGGGCTGCACGTAGGAGAGATGATGCAACGAGAAATCGCACGCGGGTTGCTGGCGTCGTGGGTTCGCCGACCGGCGTATTTGAGCCCGTCAGTTGGTCCTCACCCGCGCCTATTGCCACCGAGCGACTTGCATGTCCCTCCAACTCGGACCTGTTCCGAGAGATGCGACGAGTTGTGCGCCGTGTGCTCCGATCAGATGGCCGCCGGTGACGCGTCTCTCTTCGATAGGAGATGAAATGCGAACGCTGCTCGTGGATCATCATGCGGATCTTGCGCGCGCCATGCGACTTGCGCTCGGGGATGGCGGCTTCGTCGTTGATGTCGTTGGTACTCTGGAACTGGCCTCGAGTGCATTTTCTTGCGCCAGCTATGAAATTCTCCTGCTGGAATTGGCTCTGCCAGATGGCGATGGCTTGGGTTGGCTGAGGCAGTTGAGGACCCACGGGCATTCAGTTCCTGCCGTCATTATGAGCAGCCTTAACGATCTCGATAAGCGAATTGCGATCTTCAACGGTGGTGCGGACGACTTTCTGCTCAAACCCGTCTCTACCGATGAGCTTATCGCCAGAATGAGAGCCATTCTGCGCCGGGCGTCACAGATGACCGACCTGAGGCTCGTATTTGGCAATCTCAACTTCGATCCGGTCGCCCGGCAGGTTTTCGTTGCTGGGCACCCAATGATGATCGCACGTCGCGAACTCTGTATTCTAGAGCATCTGCTTAACCGGGCAGGCCGCATCGTGCCCCGTGCGCAGTTGGAAGATCACCTCTATTCGTTCAACGACGACGTGTCTGCCAACGCGCTTGAAGTCGGAATCTATCGTTTACGTGGACATCTGACCAGATCAGGTGCAACGCCACGGATCAAGACCATCCGTGGCATTGGCTACATTCTAGAATTGACTGACGCGTCATCCGCATAGTTTGTCGAATCGAAAGAAGATCTATTTTGCTGATCCTTCAACATCCTTGCCCTGCGCTCAATTGGCGGGCGATCGCCATCAAGGTTCCGAGACCTGCAGTGCCCCGTTACCTGGGCCATCTCCTCTGCGCGCTTATTGTGACTTTCCCACTTGGTGTCGCGGCGCAAAACAAGCAGGACAAAGGCGCGCCGCGTGCGGCTTCGAATAGCATCAATGCCACGCTGACCCTTTCCTCTTCGCTCGGGGAGACCGTTCATCTGCCCGCGCCAGCCACGACCATCTTTGTTGCTGACCCGACGATCGCGGATTTTCAGGCACCATCGAGCAAAACAATCTTCGTCTTTGGCAAGAAATCGGGGCGGACCAGCCTATTCGCCTTGGACGGCAACGGCGAGCCTCTCGCCGAATTGCGTATCGTTGTCACGCAACCGATCGGGGATTTACGCGCCATGTTGCGGGAGCAGGTCGGCGACTATCCCATCCGCGTCAACTATACGCCGCGCGGCGCAATCCTTAGCGGGACGGCGCCCGACGCAGAGGTCGCCGACACCGCAAAAAGAGTCACTGAGCAATATCTGGGCGACGGAGCGCAAGTCGTCAACAACATCAAGGTCGCTGGATCCCTGCAAGTTAACCTCAGCGTGCGCGTAGCCGAAGTCTCACGCAGCGCCATGAAGTCACTTGGCGTCAACCTGTCCGCCTTCGGTCAAATCGGCAATTTCAAAGTGGGCGTTCTAAGCGGAAGCGGTGCAAGCGCTGGATCTGGTTCAACCCAGGGTGGCGGTACAGCAGAAATCGGATTCGACAACGGTGTCGTCAACGTCAGCGCGGTTCTCGACGCGCTCGCCAAGGAGCATATAGCTTCCGTCCTGGCTGAGCCGAACCTCACCGCTATGTCGGGTGAAAAAGCCAGCTTTCTAGCTGGCGGCGAATTTCCCATTCCTGTCCTGCAGGAAAACAGGCAGGTATCGGTTGAATTCCGTCACTTCGGCGTCAGTCTGGAATTTGTGCCGACAGTTCTCAGCAACAATCAAATCAACATTCACGTAACGCCCGAAGTCAGTGAACTGTCGACGCAAGGTGCCGTGCAAATCAACGGAATTTCCGTGCCGGCAGTTTCCACGCGCCGAGCCGATACGGTCGTCGAACTCGCCAGTGGGCAGAGCTTCGCAATCGGCGGTCTAATCAGGCGGAACGTCAACAATGATGTCAGGGCCTTTCCCTGGCTCGGAGAAATGCCGATCCTGGGACCGCTTTTTCGCTCGTCCTCGTTTCAAAAAGAGGAGTCAGAACTGGTCATTCTAGTTACGCCTTACATTGTAAGACCAGGCTCCAACCCAAACCAGATGAGCGCACCTACGGAGCGGGCGGCACCGGCTTTGAACGGAGGGGGCGCTCCGACGAATTCCGTGGCAAGTCCCCCGCGAGACCGCGCTGCTATCCGTGCGGGCGCGCCAAGCGCCCAGGGCGGTCTCGGCTTCATCATCGAATAGTGTCGTCCAATGATGTTGCGTTTTATAGTCCTCTTTGTCGCTCTGGCACCAAGCGTAAGTGGCTGCACAAGCACTACGCCAGTTGATGTCGAACCATCGGCATCAATGCTTGTCCGAGAGGAGACCACCCTCCTGACGTTGCAAAGCCTGCGCGCTTCCGAACGGCAGCGTTTGCGTGATTTCCTAAACAAGGCCAGTCGCGGCCGATTCGATGCCCTCCACCTCCTCATCAGCGGTTCGCCCCAGCTCAGCGCAGGGGTAGCCCATCAGGCCAGGCAGTTGGCAATCGAAGCAGACAACATTCAATTGCTCGATCAACACGACGCCGGCTCAGTGCGAATTGAGGCGATTGTCTATCACGCCCGTCCGCCGGTCTGTCCCTCATATGGTGCCTTACCCAATGAAGAATCCTTCAAACAGCCGCTTGGTTGTTCGACAGGATTTAACCTGGCCGTGATGGTCAACGATCCGCGCGATCTGCTCGACAATCAGGCCGTCAAGTCCGGCGATGGCGATCGTGCTTCTGTACCAGTTGCCACTTACAGAACGTTCGGGACGGATAAAGGTGGCTGATACCGGCCCTTATCTTGGCAGCACTCCTACCGGAGATTGAAAGCTTCCAATCTCGTCCTGATCTAAAATCAAAGGAACCGCTGGATGCAATATAGGCGCGATATCGCGGGCCTTAGGGCTGTTGCTGTACTTCCGGTCGTACTCTTTCATTTCGGAATTTCGGCGATCCCGGGTGGCTTTAGCGGGGTTGATATCTTCTTCGTCATCTCCGGCTACCTTATCAGCGGAAGCCTCTTGGATGACCTTGAACGCGGCCAATTTTCGATCGTCAACTTCTACTGGCGCCGTGCCCGGCGCATTCTGCCGGCTCTCGTCTTTGTGATGCTTCTCACCTGCATTGCCGCATTGTTCATTCTTCTGCCATCGGATCTGCGCGAATTCGGTCTTAGCATCATAGCTGCCTCGACCTTCTGGTCGAACGTTTTTTTCTGGAAAACGTCAAGTTACTTCTCGATCGATGCCGCGCTTCGACCACTGTTGCACACCTGGTCGCTTTCCGTAGAGGAGCAGTACTACATCTTCGCCCCAATCCTGATGTTCCTAATCTATCGCTACATCGGGAAGCGCTGGCTGACGACACTTCTTCCGATAATTCTCTGCAGCTTCGTAATGGCGGTGATGGCGACATCGCTGGCGCCCACCGCCGGATTCTATCTGCTGCCGACCCGAATCTGGGAACTCATGTTGGGCGCCCTGCTCATGCTCAAACGCCCCCCGCCGTTGGGCAACAGATTCCTGATGGAGTCGGTGGGGTTGGCCGGATTTGGCCTTCTCGCCATCGGGTTCTTCGCGCTTTCGGAGAGCGACCCGTTCCCAGGCTACAACGCCTTGTATCCATGCATCGGAACGGCCCTTCTGATCTATGTTGGCCAAAATTCCCCCTCGACGGTCGCCAGCCGCATGCTCGAAGTCCGGCCGCTGGTCTGGATTGGGCTCATCTCGTATTCTTTGTATCTTGTTCACTGGCCGCTCAATGCGTTCGCGCATTATCTTTCGTTCCAAAAACTCGATCCTTTGATGACCGGTGCGATGTTGGTAGCAAGCCTCGCATTGGCTGCATTCTCCTGGAAGTTTGTAGAGCAGCCGTTTCGACAGAAGAGGGCCTTCACCGCCCCGGGGCCTATCTTTGCCTTTTCAGCGCTCGCGATCGTTGTTCTTTGTGCCGGCGGAGCGGCGGGGGCGCTCGGCAACGGCTTTCCGCAACGGTTTCCGGACTATGTCCAGCGGCGCATTTCCGTCGGGGACTGGAGGAATGGCATCTGTTTCAACGAGGGCACCAGCCGGATCGAAAGCTGGAATATGGAGGATTGCACGCGCACTCGCGGTTTTCCAACAACGGTTTTTTTGTGGGGCGACTCCTTCGCCGCGCACTATGTTTCCGGCCTGGGTGCTAACATAAATCGGTTGCAGGCGAACATCGTGGAATATACGTACGCCGGCTGCCCGCCGATACTCTCTTACTACTCTTACGCTCGTCTTGATTGTGTCCGGTTCAATCGCAAGGCCTTGGCCATCATCTTGGAAGCGGACATCAAGACGGTTATCCTCAGCGGTAAATGGAGTGACTATGAGGTCAGAGGCTTCGACGGTCTTCAGCAAACAATCGATACGCTTCGTGCCCTGGGCGTGCGCGTGTTTGTCATCGGCCAGTCTCCGCAGTTCCCAACTGACGTCCGGAAAATTGCGTTCTTCGCCAAGCGCCAAAATCTGGACGATACGTCCTGGCCGATGGCGATGGACCCCGGCATCAACGAACGTGTGCGCTCATTTACCAAAGGCGCCACATTCATCGATCCGCTGAAATTCCTGTGCAGCGCAGGACGCTGCCCCTATTCCGACAGAGGAGAGTTTATGTATTTCGACTATGGTCATTTCTCTTCAGCCGGCGCCACACTGGCAATCTCGAAATACTGGCCGGCTTTTGGCAAAGACAATGCTCTTCCTAAGACGAAGTAGCGGGTCAGACGGCTGACAAGCACCAGTGCGGGTCCCTGTGATTGCTCCTGCTTCGGCAGCAGCCGCGACGATGGAGCTGTTCAGGTTTAAGGCCACCCGATAGCGACCTAGGATGGGTGCTGCCACGCGGATCGGACTAAGCGTGCATTATCACGTAAATGTTGAGAGAATGAATGGCGCCGCGAAGGGCAATTCCAGCCATCCACAGCGACAGGCGTGTCGCGGTCCCGACATAGCAGTGGCACTTACCTGACACGGCCTCACACTGCCCTCTAAACGGCCCCGAATTTGAACTGACCACCCCTGGCCGGTTCATTGGGCAGGTCAAGGGCTAGGCTGTATTACACAGGGCTCACCCCTTTCAGTCTCAAGTTGGTACGATGGGCCGTGGACGGTCGATGCAGACTTCAAGGATGGCGAAAGAAGCTCTCTATGCGTGCGTTGTCGAGGCAAGTGCCTTTGCCAGAGATGCTCGCGGCTGGAGAGATTTCAAAATGAGCGTTGGAAGCGGAGAATGCCGCCGACGCTGTTCGGCTTGCTCGTGCCCTTGACGGTGGTAGGGTCGGCAGGGCCGACGCCAAAGTTGCCGTAGCGGTCGTAATCGACCTCGGCTGTGACCGTGAAGCCAGGAACGACCATATAGACGACGTTTGCAGCCAAACCAGAATTCTTGAGCTGATCACTCGAGACCTGAAAGTTGAACGAAGTTTTCTCGTCAAACTCGTAGGTGGCGCCCGCCCAGAAAGCCCACTGGCCGTTCCAGATTTTGTACGAGCCGCGCACATGATTGGCGATTGCGCCGTTTGAGTCCTCGTTGAGACTGCCATTGGAACCGTAGCCGAACAGTCCAAACAGCGACAGCTGGTTTGTGACAGCGACGTCGACACGGATCTTGCCGGCCAAAGCTTCGTAGTTGCTGTCATAAGCCGCGACGCCGGTGATCGAGCCCCAGCCTTGCGTGTATTTCAAGCCGGCGACAACGTGCGGAATATAGCTGTCGATAGTACCGGCTGAGCCCGATCCTTGTTCGAGCGAAATCACGGTCGAAATGCCGTTGCCGGCGTCGAAGTAGTACTGAGCCACGTTGGTGTCGAAGCCGGCCGACCGAACGAGCATACTATCGAGAACGTTGCCAGCGTAGCTTACAAACGTATCGAAGGCCGACCCGTCCTTGCCAACTCGCAGGCCCCCCAGCTCGACCCAGGCAGAAGCCAGTGCGAGGCCGCTGTTGAAACCATAGTTCTGAGGACTGTCACGCGAGTTAGCGCTATTGCCAAAATTCACGTGGGTTTCGGTATAGGTCGTCAACGCGCCGAGCTCGGTCTGCTGGCCGCTCCAAGTTTTGAACGTGAAGCGTGTGTTGTTTCGCCAAGTGCCTTGGTCCTCGCCAGTTCTCACATCCGAGGTTCTTGCGCTGTCATACGATCGGACATCACCCAGGCCGATATCATAACGGACATAGCCGCCGATGCGCAGGCAGGTCTCGGTGTTGGGAATATAGAAATACCCCGAGCCGAGGACGTCGCAGATCTTGATGTACTCGGCCGGTTCCCGCTCGGCGCCAGCTGCTCGAACGACGGAGGCGGCGATCAGAGCAGTTAAGCCGAGAAGACGAATCTTGATGTACATGTCTAGATCTCCATGAAGGAATAAAAAGGATAGAGGCGTAAGAGCAAGCTTTACTCTAAATTTTGTGCGTGTTGTCTCCAATTTGTGGACGTAAAAGCGCTTGACATGGGAGGTTATCCAGCGTAAAAGCCACATGTACTTAGAATAGTGTTTTCTGCTAGGAGATTCATTATCGTTTATATGTGAAACACTCCGGTCAGACCGCTGCAGCCTCGGAATAGAGCAGCAAGCGACATGCCAACCTGAAGCGTAGATGCGGCCGACACCAAAATTGGGCCGACGCGCCTTCGTCTCGCTGGAATCACTTTTTTTGAGGGTCACTGCGAAAAGCAATGTGCGACACGGTTCGCCATGTTCGATATGTGACAGTCTCGTTTAACAGCGACGGCTTCCCGTCTGACCGCAACGGAGGCCGCTTCATGCGCTACCGAGAAGGATTACTGCGCGCGTGCGGTCCGCAAGGGCTGCGCCAGGAACAGAGGGCGTCCACGTCCGATGTGTCGCATGGTGGCCGAAGCACCTTTTCGCCGCTGTAAGTTCGCCGTGCAGGTACATTGCGCGGCCGATAGCGAGAAGGGATCGCACCCTGAAACGGTTGCCTAGGGCTCGCCTCGAGTAATTGGCGATGAACAGCATTCTCGAGAACTTAGTCTCGACGGAAAGAGCAACGAAAGGAAGCCGCTTGGACGAGCACGATCCGAAGGAAGAACTGATCGAGACCATTTTCCGCAACGGCACAATCACTGCCGTGGGTATCCTGCTTGCCTTTTCGCTCGGCTTCCTCACTCATTGGGCGGCGAACCCCTTGCCATGGCAACTCTACGATCTGTTCGCCGTAGTGCCGATCCTGCTCGGCATCGCACTGCAGATGAGAGCGCTGTCCATGCTGCTCGACATGAGTTCCTTGCGCCGCCCCATCTACGAACGCGCCAATCGCATTTTCATGGTCGGCCTCATCCAGACCGCGTGTGGCGTCGGGATGGCGATCTTGGTCGATCTTTTCGGGATATCGGTAGGGGGCACGCTGCCCGGCGCTTGACGACAAGCCACACCGCCGCTCATCGCTCGAAGCGACGTCAAGCTGGGGAGCCTTGTGCACCCCCTAGCGGCGCCTTCCTTTCATCAAATGAGCGGACGTCAGCTTTAGAGCGTCTCGGTGGCTAAAGCCGGTATGGTTTTTCGGCCGGCAGGGAAGGCCGCTGGCTGGACCTGGATGGCGTCTGACCGAGGCTTGACAGGTGCGTTGCGACGTTTGGCGTCGGACATGAATTTCGCATTGCAAAGTTCTTCCGCAGACGCCTCAAGCACACTGCATCGGCGTCACGTACTCAAACGTTGAATGCGGCACCGCACCATCACCTCAGGCGGACCATGGCACGCGCGCTCGGTTGATACCGTCCTGTCCAAGCGAGACTGCGACATCGCCGCCTCCGCCTTGAAAACGCGGAGAAAGCGGGACGCACTGACTTAGGTCAGAGACAGGACGAGCGCGCAACGAAAGAATGATGGATCAGCGACGTGGGACGACAGCTCCTTGCACACCTCAATCCTGACAAAGTACCGGGACCCCCGGCCGCCTTGGTATACCATCTATCCGACTGTGCCAGACTTCTCTGCGGCGGTTGGTGCTGACGATTATGAGGAATGGCTGGGGGGCCTCCCGGCCGACGAATCGGTGTCGCTCTATTTCCACATTCCGTTTTGCCGATCCATGTGCTGGTATTGCGGCTTCCCTACCGCCGTCACCCGTCGCAACGGCCCGATCCTTAATTATTTGGCGTGCTGCGTCAGGAGATCAGTTTGGTGTCGGAGCAAGTTCGGCAAGGGCTGCCGGTGAGCGATGTGCATTTCGGCGGCGGAACGCCTCACCTTATCGGGCCAGCCGAGCACTTGGCGCTGATGGAATTTCTACGCCGCCACTTCGCTTTCAGCAAAACTGCTGCGATCGCCGTGGAGATCGATCCCCGAACGTTCACACCGGAAATGGCCGAACCCTTGGCAGCTACCGGTGTCAACCGCGCGAGCATCGGCGTGCAGAGCTTTGATCCCGATGTGCAAAAGGCGATCAATCGGATCCAGAGTAAGGTGCAGACGGCCGCTGCCGTCGAAAATCTCCGCCGGCATGGCGTTGGCCATATCAACTTCGATCTCATCTTCGGTCTCCCGAAACAGACTGTGCAGTCCTGCATCCAGACCGCGATGGCTGCGGTCGCCATGCGCCCCAACCGGTTTGCGGTGTTCGGCTACGCGCATATTCCTTCCGTGATAAAGAATCAGCGCCTAATCGAGCAGGCAGGTCTACCGGACGGCGATGTTCGCGCCGAACAGGCTGCAGCTGTCGCCGAGACACTGGTTGGCGCCGGCTACCGGGAGATCGGGCTCGATCATTTCGCTCTGCCGGACGACGAACTCGCGCTAGCGCAGAAGACCGGGCGCCTGCGGCGTAATTCGCTGGGATACTCGGCCGATACTTGCAAAACCGTGATCGGCTTCGGCGCGTCGGCTATTGGCCGAGTCGGCGAGGGGTACGTTCAGAACGAAGTAACACGGGATTCTTACGCCCGGCACATCGCAAGTGGACGTCTGGCGACATCAAAGGGCCACCGGCTGACCGACGATGACCGGGTGCGCGCAGCAATCATCGAGCGACTGATGTGCGATTTGGAGGCCGACGTGCCGACCATCTGTGCCGCCCACGAAATCGAACCAGCTCGTTTTCTCGATTCAGTTGAGCGTTTGGTGACGCTGGCTGAGGAGGGGATCGTGGACGTCGAAAACGGCTTCATCCGCGTGCGGCCGGAGCACCGCTTTGTTGTTCGCGCCGTTGCTGCTGCATTCGATGCTTTTCTCGCGAATCGATGAGTTGAGGCCACGACTCCGAAGGCATCAGACCTTGTTTGGCGCTCGTCGGCATGGGCTCTCGCAGAAGACTCCGCAAGCGCATGCAGGGGACTCCACTTGACGCCGCGTTCATCATCATCTCGCCTGGGTGCGCTCGATCGCACAACTCGGAGCACGCTGCTCTCGGCGTGAGGCTGTGCTCTGCAAAGCACCGGTGATCCACCCTGTCCCTGGATAGCAGCTTGATGGCGTCATCTTGGAGGACGAGAAAAGATTGTCGAGGTACGGGTACGAATTGCCTCGGTCGTTCGTTCAATCGAAAGCACTGTCTGCGGAGGCACCTCTCCTTCATGCAGTGACAGGAGATGCTGGCCGACTTCCTTATCTGCTGCGGTGAGTCGATGATTTAGGCGGAGAAAGTCCATCCAGGTGGGGGTGCGGAATGTCTCCGTCCAAAGTGACGGTGTTTGCAGATTTCGCTGGAGCGTCCAGTTTCGTGCACCGGCACGGCTCTGGACGTGTCGCCGCGTGCGCATGTAGCCCAGAAAGGCCTCGATATTTTCCTCCGATATCAAATACTCGACCTTGGCCACGATAGGGCCACTTCTGGGTTTCAGATCGAGAGCCACGTCCGGCGGATGAAAAACTGAACTTTCTTGATCCGTTTCTTCCCAGGGACGGACCGGCAACACGATCCCCGCTGCTGCAACCAGCAACAGAGCGCCCGCGGCGCCCTCCAATGCTGAGGTCAAGGAATAGTTTTGCGCGACAGAACCCCAGATCCAGCTGCCAGCAGCCATACCGCCTGCGCTCAAGGCGTAGTAAATGGAGAGCGTGCGGCCTACAACCCACCTTGGGCTTGCCAACTGCACCGACACGTCAATGCCCGTCCAGGTGATAAGCCAACCCGCTCCGCCGAGCGCCAGCGAAATGGCCGCCACAGGAACCGACGATGTCAGGGCAAGGGAGAGGCAACAGACTGCACAAGCCACAGAGGCGAAGGCCACCAGCCTGTTTTGAGACGTGACCTTCCTCAAGAAGCCGTTGCCCATGCCCGCGATGAAAGCACCCATGCCGAAGCCGGCCAATAAGATACCGTAGACAATTGGCCCACTCTTCAACTGATCCCGGACGACGAGAGGGAGCAACGCCAGAATGGAGATGCTTGCCAATCCGAAAAGAGCTGCTCGGGCGGTCGCTGCCCTGATCTCCAAAGACATCGCCGTAAAGCGCACTCCGTCATGAATTGCCGTCGTCATTCTCTCACGAGGGAGAGGCGAAGAGCGGACCTCCCATTTGGTGCGCCATATCGCGCTTATAGGCGCCAGATCACTCACCGCAGCCAAGGCGAAAGCGGCCAGCGGCCCAAAGACGGCCAGGATCACGCCCCCTAAGGCCGGACCAACGCTGCGCACAATGTTGTATCCGACGGACATAAGCGTCACTGCGGCCGGAATGTCGCGTTTGTGAAGGATATCGCCGACCGAAGCGTGCCAGGCCGGATCATTCAAGGCAAAGCCGCAGCCGGCCAGGAAACCTAACCCGAGAATCAGCCAAGGACTGACAAATCCCAGACCCACAGAAATCATCAGCGTCATCGACGCCGATGCTATCAGGCAGTGTCCCGCAAACATCACCCACCGGCGGCTGAAGTTGTCGGCAATGGCTCCGGCGAAAACTGAGAGGAAGAACACCGGCAGTGTGGATGCGGCCTGGACGAGAGCCACCATAAGGTCGGACGCTGAAATCGTTGCCATAAGCCAACTGATGGCGACCGTTTGCACTAGCCAACCGAGGCTGGAAATCTGGGTGGCCGTCCAAATTGAGCGAAACACCTTGTTTCGAAATGGGGCGAGCGTCTTTGAAACGGGCGGTTGAGGATTTTCGCTCTGCATGAGGTTTTGCTGGCCTTCGATGAGCGCTGCGATTTGAGCAAGTGGGTCGATACTTAGACATCGCGGAGCACCGCACGGAACCCAGCTCTATGGAGCTTGCCGGCGACTATTTGCGTATTGAGCCATTCTCATAGTCTCATTCATGAGCAGTCCTATGCGCAAGCGTTGCTTTGCTAAATTCCCACGACAAGCGCGCCGCCGCTGAGACCCGCACCCGCTGCCGCCAAGAGGACTTTCTCGCCAGGCCGAAACGGCTGCGCCCGATGGGCGAGCGACAACGAGAGCGGGATCGTCGCGGCGGAAGAGTTGCCATATTCGGCGATCGTCTTGACCATCGAGTGATCTGTGATGCCGAGGTTCCTGCCGACCGCGTCGAAAATGCGAGCATTGGCCTGATGCGGCACGAAACGATCGAGGTCTTGCGGCCTCAGTCGGGCAGCAGTGAGCGCATCTCTCGAGCAGGCGGTCATCATCTCCACGGCCTTGGCGAACACTTCGCGGCCATCGGTGATCGTCATCCGGGTCTGCTCGAGGTCGAGGCCGCCATGGAACGGATTGTTGCTTCCACCGGCAGGAATCTGGATCAGCCCGTAACGCGAGCCGTCCGAATCCACCGAAGCACCGAGAATGCCTCGATCCGGGTCATCGCACGGACCGATCACCACCGCGCCGGCGGCATCGGCAAACAGCACGGCGCTGGCGCGCTCGGCCGGATTGATGCGGCGGCTGAGGATGTTGGCGGCAATGACAAGGCTCGCTTTGCCATGCAGGCGAGTGAACCCGTCGGCGAACATCAGCGCATAGATGAAGCCGGCGCAAGCGCCGGTCAGGTCGATCGCGCCGGCGCGACCTAGTCCCAGCCGATGTGCGACCAGGGGCGCGCTTGGCGGCAGAAGATGATCGGGTGTGGAGGTAGCGAGCAACAGCAGGCCGATGTCGCCGCGGTCGATACCGGCATTGGTCAGCGCCATGTCGCCGGCGTGCGCGGCAAGGGCCGACAGCGTGTCTTCGTCCGCTGCCCAGAAGCGCGACCGTATCCCGGTGCGCCGCTCGATCCAGCCGGGTTCAAGCCCGAGACGATCTTCGATTTCCGGATTCTCCACCTTGCGCGCGGGCGCATGATGGCCAAGCCCGAGAATGCGCGATGATCGGCTCATGGCTTTGAGCCGAAGCGTTCGCCGGCCTCCTCGATGGCGTCATAGAGCCCATCCAACTCGTTGCCGGTAATGCAATAGGGCGGCAGAAGGTACAGGACATTGCCGAGCGGGCGCACGAGCAGGCCGCGCTCAAGAAAAAAAGCGCGCAGTTTTGGCCCGATCTCGGCCAGATAACCGGCTGAGCCGGTGCGTAGGTCGAGTGCCGCGATGGTGCCGGTTGTCCGGCAATCGGTGAAGCGAGGGTTGTCGCGAAAGCGTCGAAGCCCGGCGGCCTGTCGCTCGCTCAAGGCCGCGATCCGATCGGCCACCGGCTCGTCGTGCCAGATCTCGACATTGGCAAGTGCCGCCGCGCATGCAATCGGATTGGCGGTGTAGGAGCTCGAATGGAAAAACGTCTTCTTGCGATCCTCGGAATAGTGAGCCTGGAAGATGGCATCGGTGGCGATCGTGGCGGCCAGCGGGATGGTACCACCGGTCAGACCTTTCGAGGTGCACAGGATGTCCGGCGAGACGGACGCCTGTTCGCAGGCGAACATGGTTCCGGTGCGCCCCCAGCCGGTCATCACTTCATCGGCGATCAGCAGCGTGCCGGCGGCCTCAGTGATCCTCTTCAATTCGGTCAGAACCCAGGCCGGATACATGAGCATGCCGCCGGCGCCGAGCACGAGCGGCTCGACGATCAGCGCGGCGGCGCGCCGGTCGCGGGAGAGTGCCTCGAACCGATCCAGCGTTTCCTGCTCGCGCCCGGCGGCCGGGAAGGGGATGGTGTCGACCTCGAACAGCAAGGGCTCGTAGGCGGCGTTGAACACGCCACGGGCGCCGACGCTCATCGCCCCGATCGTGTCACCATGATAGCTGTGCTCCATGACGACGATGCGCGAACGCGGCGCGCCGATGTTGCGGAAATAGCCGAGCGCCATCTTCAGCGCGACTTCGATTGAGGTCGAGCCACTGTCGGAATAGAACACCCGGTCAAGGCCGGCGGGTGCGAGGCCGACAAGCGCCTCGGCCAGGCGCTCGGCCGGCTCGTGGGTAAAGCCCGCGAAGATGATCTGGTCGAGGTTCGACGCGGTCGTCTCGATGGCCTTCATGATGCGGGGGTGGCGGTGGCCATGAGTGACGACCCACCAGGAAGAAATCGCATCCAGGATGCGGGAGCCGTCGGCCTTGTGGAGATAGGCGCCTTCAGTCAGCACGATTTCAGGGATCGAGGGCTCTAGCGCGTGCTGCGTGAACGGATGCCAGACTCGAGACTGCGCCATCAGTCGCCTCCGGCAATCATGGCCAGGTCGAAGCCGGAAATCATTGCATCTCTCAACGTTTCACCCGTCAGCGGACCGAGGTGCGGCAGCCTGCCGAGCTGCGGCACGCCGCCGAATTCCACGATTGTCCTTTGCGTATCGGCCACCTCTTCGCCCATGAAGGCAATGCCGATGAGCGGGATGGAGCGGGCTCTCAGGGCCTCGATCGACAACAGCGTATGATTGATGGTGCCGAGCGCGGTGCGGGCGCACAGTATTACCGGCAGCCGCCATTGTTCGAATATGTCAATGAACCTTGTCTGTCGATTGAGCGGCACCATCAGCCCGCCGGCGCCTTCGATGACGAGCGGTGTCGGCAGGACCGGAAATGAAAGATCGTCGGCCTCGATCGCGACGCCGTCGATTTCGGCTGATCGATGCGGCGACAGCGGCATCGTCAGTCGATAGACTTCGGGCAGCACGCGTCCGTCGGGCAAGCCGGAAAGCCGGGCGACGACCTCGCTGTCAGTCTCCTCGTCGAGGCCCGATTGCACCGGCTTCCAGTAGAAGCCGTCGAGCAGCCCGGCAAGTCCGGCCGAAAATACTGTCTTGCCAATTCCGGTGTCTGTTCCGGTGACGACGATGCGTTTGGTCATGCTGTGGCCAACACCTCAACGAGAGCCTCGACCATGGCGGAAATGTCGGTCTCGTCGACGTTGAGCGTCAGCGAAATGCGCAGGCGCGATGTGCCCTCGGGCACCGTCGGCGGACGTATGCCGCGTATGTCGAAGCCGCGTGCCTGCAGGGCCGCCGCCACCGCCATGGTGCGCCCAACGTCGCCGATGACAAATGGCTGGATCTGCGAGCCGCTGGGTACGACGCCGCAGCGCTCGGCCAATTGGCGGCCGGCGCAGGCAACGCGTTCCTGCAGCTGAGCGCGGCGCATGGGCTCGTCGGACAGAATAGTCAGCGCTTCGCGCGCCGCGACCGCCATCAGCGGCGAGGGCGCGGTGGCGTAGATGAACGGCCGGCACCGGTTGACGAGATAATCGCACAGTGTCCTCGGCCCGGTGACGAGTGCACCGGATGCGCCGAGCGCCTTGCCGCATGAGTGGAGCGTGACGATGTTGTCGCGGCCTTGGCACGCGGCGGCCAGTCCCCGGCCGTCCGGTCCCCAGATGCCGGTGGCATGCGCTTCATCGACGACGATGAATGCCTGGTGCCGATCGGCCATCGCGACCAGGCTCTCCATCGGCGCGCGGTCGCCATCCATGCTGTAAAGGCTTTCGACGGCGATCCACACGCGCCCCGTGCCGCCTTCGGCGCGCCAGCGGGTGATTGCGTCCTCGACAGCGTCGACGTCGTTGTGCGCGGCCAGCTTGAACTCGGCGCGCCCGGCCTGCGCGCCCTCATGCATGCTGGCATGGGCGAGTTCGTCGAGGACCAGCAGGTCGCCTTTCTGCGGCAGCGCGGTCAACAGGGCGAAGTTGGCGATGTAGCCGCTGCCAAAGAACAGCGCACGGTCGGCGCCGAAGAATGCCGCGGCGTCCGCCTCCAGTTGCTCATGTTCCGGTGCGTTGCCGCGCAACAGCCGCGACCCGGTGGCGCCAACCGGCGTGCCCCGCGCAATCGCCGCCGCAACCGCTTCGCCAAGTCTTTTGGAGGCGGCAAGTCCGAGATAGTCGTTCGACGAGAAGTCGAGACCGGCGCGCGGTGCGAGCGTCCGCAACCGGTCCTTGCGCGCCAGTCCGCGCAAGGATGCGTCATAGCGGGCAAGAATTGCCTCGTTCATTGCGTGGCGAGTTCCATCGGCTCGATGCCGAGACGCTGGAACAGAAGGCTATCCTTGTCCTCGCCGGGATTGTCCGCCGTCAGCAGCGTGTCGCCGACAAAGATCGAGTTAGCGCCGGCAAAGAAGCACAACGCCTGCGTTTCGTCGCTCATCGCCGTCCTGCCGGCGGACAGCCTTACACAGGATTTCGGCATCATCACCCGCGCGAGCGCAACGATGCGGACGAAATCGATCGGATCGATGGCGTCGGCCGCGGCAAGCGGCGTGCCTTCGATGGGAATAAGCATGTTGATCGGCACGCTTTCCGGCGGCTCGGGCAGGTTCGCGAGCGTGACCAGCATGTCGATGCGATCGGTCTTTTCTTCCCCCATCCCGACGATGCCGCCGCAGCAGACTTTCATCCCAACCGCGCGCACGTGCCCAAGCGTTTCCAGCCGGTCGGCAAAAGTCCTGGTTGAAATAACCTCGCCATAGTAGCGCTCAGAGGTATCGATGTTGTGGTTATAGTAGTCGAGACCGGCCTGCTTCAGGCGAGCAGCTTGCTCAAGATCGAGCATGCCGAGCGTCATGCAGGTCTCCATGCCGAGCGCCTTGACGCCCTCGATCATGGCGACCACAACGTCCATGTCGCGCTCCTTGGGACTTCGCCACGCTGCGCCCATGCAATAGCGCGTTGCGCCGCCATCACGCGCCTTGGCCGCTTCGTCGATGACATGCTTGACGTTCATCAGCTTCGACGCCTTCACCCCGGTTTCGTAATGCGCAGACTGGCTGCAATAGCCGCAATCTTCGGGGCAGCCGCCGGTCTTGATGCTAAGGAGCCGCGACAGCTGCACTCGGTTTCGATCGAAGTTCTGGCGGTGGATCGTCTGAGCTAGGAACAGCAGATCGTTGAATGGCATGCCGTAGATGGCCTCAGCCTCTTTGCGGTTCCATCGCGGAGGCGTTCCATCGACCGATTGCATGGTCTGGTTCACGTCGAACTCCGAGTTCATTCCAACCGTCATCGTCAAACCTTTGTTGCTAGTCCGGTACGCCTTCAGGAGTCTGTCGACCGGCAAGCTCGGTCCGACTTGGCTTTGGAGCGCACTCGCTAAAAGGCGAGCTGCGGCACGTCTTTCCACCGCCTTCCTACGCCTGCCGAGCTGATGTTGCTCCTCATGCCGTAATCCTCAGTTCAAATGCTTGCAGATGTTCTGGTGGTCCGGCATGTCCAGGCCGATGTCGAGGATCGGGGCGCTGTGCGTCAGCCATCCCATGGAGATGAGATCGACACCGGTCGCCGCAATCGCCGCCGCCGTTTTCGGCGTCACCCGACCGGAAGCCTCGGTGATCGTACGGCCACCCACTATAGAAACCGCGCGGGCAAGATCCTCGACCGACATATTGTCGAGCAGCACCGCGTCAACACCAATCGCGAGCGCTGCATCGAGCTGCTTCAGCGTGTCGACCTCAACCTCGACCTTCACCATATGCCCTGCGGCGGCGCGCGCCCGCTCTATTGCTGTGCGGATATCGCCGGCGATCGCGATGTGATTGTCCTTTATGAGCACGCCGTCATCGAGGCCGAAGCGGTGATTGGCACCGCCGCCGACGCGCACGGCGTATTTTTCCAATACCCGCAGGCCGGGCGTCGTCTTTCGCGTCGATACGATCCTCGCCTTGTGACCGCGCACGGCCTCAACCATCGCCGCTGTGGCAGTGGCAATGCCGCTCAGCCGGCATAAGAAATTGAGGGCAGTGCGTTCGGCCGTGAGCAGGCCTCGCGCGGGTCCGGACAATCTTGCAATGGTTTCCCCGGCCCCGACATCGCTGCCATCAGGGCGCCAGATCTGGATGTTGATCGCCGGTTCCACGAGCAGGAAGGCGTACGAGACCAGATCGAGCCCGGCAACGACGCCCGCCTGCCTCGATCTGAGCACCAACGTGGCAGTGCAATCATGCGGGATAACCGCATCGCTGGTCAGGTCGCCGCATCTGCCCAGGTCTTCGAGGAGCGCACCGCGCACAATCGGTTCGATCAGGGTCGCGGGGAGGGGGGAGAATGAAATCACATCAGGTGCTCCGTATGGTAGCCCGGCAATCGAGTGCGGCCGCGGCCCGCATTGCGCTGTGCAGTGTCAGCCGTGATGGGCGCGCGTCGGCATCGTGGAGCGGGAAATCGGACCGACAGTGCGCGCCTCGACTCTCTTCCCGCCCCAGGGCCGCCACGGCGATCATCAGTGAGACCAAAGCCGGACCAGAGGCAGCGACATTGTCAGCTGCGATCGGCAGCAGGGTCGCCACCGCTTCGCGCATTGCCTCGCCGTCGCGGATGATACCCAGGGCGGCGGAGACAATTGGGCGGACCGCGGAAGCGTCTGGTCGTGGAGGGACGAATGTGGAGCATCTGCGCGGTCGCCGGGTATACGACGTGCCGGCAACGCTTTCGGCAACCCAGCTCGCGGTGACCGCCGCTTCGGTGAGCGAGTTGCTGGCCAGGCGGTTGGCGCCGTGCAGGCCGGTACAGGCGACCTCACCGCAGGCCCACAATCCCTCGATGGAGCTGCGGCCGGCGCTGTCTACGGCGACGCCGCCCATGTGATAATGTGCCGCCGGGCGCACCGGGATCGGGTCGGTCGCGGGGTCGACCCCTGCGCTCCGGCACAATTCGGCGATGCCTGGAAAACGCTTGCCAAATCTCGGGCCGAGACTTTGCCGTGCATCCAGGAATACGCGGCGTCCAACGGCAAGCTGGTGCCAAATGGCGCGCGCTACGACGTCGCGAGGCGCAAGTTCACCGCCAGGTGTGTCAGCGAGGAAGCGCTCTCCTCGCTCATCGATGAGCACCGCGCCTTCGCCACGCACGGCTTCGCTCACCAGCGGCATCGGCCGGCGCGGACCGTCGAGCGCAGTTGGATGGAACTGTATGAATTCCAAGTCGGCGAGTTCCGCCCCCGCCCATGCGGCGAGCGCCAGCCCGTGACCCCATGAGCCAGCGGGGTTTGTCGTGTCGCAAAACAGCCCGCCGACGCCGCCGGTCGCCAGCACCGCGCGACGCGTGGGCAGAGCGAGCGCGCCGGCTCGTCCTGCGGCGACCACGGCGATGACCGACCCGTCCTGCACGACCAGCCGGCGGACCTCCACATTTTCGATAGTGGTGATCGAGGCTGTACGCCGAACCGCGGCGATGAGCACGCGCACCAACTCGCGACCGGTGGCGTCGCCGGCTGCATGCACAATCCGCCGTCGCGAGTGTGCCGCCTCGAGCCCAAGTCGCAACGCGCGGTCAGGGTGCTGGTCGAAGGCGACGCCGAACCTTTGGATCGTCCTAATCGCTTCGGGTGCAGCTCGGACCACTCGCCGCACCGTGGCCTCGTCGCAGAGTCCGTCGCCGGCAGCTATCGTGTCGCAAAGGTGAAAATCCGGGCCGTCGTCGCCGCCGAGACTTGCCGCAAGACCGCCCTGGGCAAGCTCACTGCAGGCTCCGGTTCCAAGCGGCGCGTTGGTCAAAAGCACGACCGGTTCCGGCGCCAGATGAAGCGCCGTCATCAGGCCGGCAATGCCGCCACCGATGACGACCGGCGCCCCGGCGATGTCGCGAACCTCCAGGCTCATAGGGAAAGCATGCGCTCGACCGCGCGGCGGGCGGGGCCGGCAATTTCGGGATCAATCCGGACCTCATGCCGGTTCTGCTCGAGCGCGGCGCGAATGTTGGCCAGGTTGATGCGCTTCATGTGCGGGCACAGGTTGCATGGGCGAACGAACTCGACGTCGGGATGCGCGACCGCGACGTTGTCGCTCATCGAACATTCGGTCAGAAGGACGACACGCGTCGGTTTCTCCCGCTCGACATAATCCGACATCGCTGCGGTCGAGCCGGAGAACTCCGCCTCCGCGACAACGTCTGGTGGGCATTCTGGATGGGCCAGCACGATGACGCCTGGATGGGCATCGCGCAGTTCCCGAATGTCTGCTGCGGTGAAGCGCTCATGCACCTCGCAATGGCCTTTCCAGGCGATGATCTCGACGTCTGTATCGGCTGCCACGTTCCTCGCCAGATATTCGTCCGGCAGCATCAGCACACGCGCCACGCCAAGCGATTCCACCACCGCCTTCGCGTTGCCGGACGTGCAGCAGATGTCGGACTCCGCTTTTACGGCGGCCGAAGTGTTGACGTAAGTAACAACGGGGACCCCCGGATACCGCAGCCGCATTAGCCGCACGTCGTCTGCCGTGATCGATTCGGCCAGCGAGCAGCCGGCGCTGAGATCCGGGATGAGCACGGTCTTGTTCGGATTGAGCAGTTTTGCCGTCTCGGCCATGAAATGAACGCCGGCAACCACGATGATGTCGGCGTCGACCGTCACCGCCTTGTGGGCCAACGCCAGGCTGTCGCCGACGATGTCTGCCACGCAATGAAAAATTTCGGGCGTCTGGTAATTGTGCGCCAGCACCACCGCATTGCGCTCACGCTTCAGCGCTAAGATGGCTTCAATATCGCCGGCGAACGCGAGCCATTCAACGGGAGGGATCACCCGCCGGACACGCTCATACAGGGACGCAGCCATAGGTAACGCCCCAGCCATTGGCGCCTCGATTATATTCGGTTTGACAATAAGGGAATATGTCTACCTTGACTATAAGTATGTCAAGCCCGCGCCAGCGGTAATTTTGTCCCGGCGATAGCCCTGTCGTCGAGAACGGCATGGCGGAAGCGATAAAGCTTCGCCGGTCGGCCGCCCGTGTCGAGGGAGGTCTCCCCAGTCTCCTCAACAAGATCCTGCTGCTCGACCAGTCTCCGGAAGTTGGGCTTGTTGATGAGCCTGCCAGCCAGAGCTTCCACGGTTCGCTGCAGTTGCAGCAGCGTGAAGGAAGGCCGCATAAGCTCGAACACGACCGGCCGGTATTTGATCTTCGAACGCAGCCGCGCAATCCCGGTTGCCAGAATACGACGGTGGTCAGCGACCATTGGTTTGCCAGCCGCGGCCGCAATCGCGTCCCTGCCGCCACCGGCCTCTTCAATCAGAGCAGCTTCATAGAGCAACTCGTAGCGTTGGAGCGTGAGTTCCTCGTTCCAATGGCGGTCGTCGAAGCCGAAGGCTATCGCAGCGCGCTGCCGGCGCTCGCGTTGAGTGGTCGGCTCGCTGGCGCCGCCGGCCCACTCAATCAGGCGGGGCCGCAATCTATCGAGCAGCACAGGCGGCGTGCCGAAGCGGTGGTCCTCCCAGGGAAAATATTCGTACCAACTTTGCCAGCCGCACGCGGCCGAGTTCGTTGCCTGTTCCTTCCTGGTCAATGCGAGATAGCTGATTGAGATGACGCGCTGGTGGCGCTCAGTGCCGATGCGATCGCGATCGGCGAAGGTGTAGAGTTGCTCGATGTATCCCAGTGCATGGCCGGTCTGCTGCTCCACCCACCCCCTCAAACCCGACTGCAGCGATCGATGCTCAAGCGCAAAAGGTCCAGAAGGGAGGGTGTCCGCATGACCGACGGTGAGGACACAGGGCTCACTGTCGTTTACGGCGACCACGACGGCAGTCAGGTCCACTTTGGCTTCGTCAGCTTTGACGGCGGCTTTGCCTTTCTTGGTTCTTCTTGTCTGAGGATCCATGTTTGCGAAAGTGGGTTGGCCCAACGGAGCGCCTTAATCGATTGAATGTAACCTTGGCAGCCAGCACGTCAACACCGTACTACTCAAGCACTGTTTTTAGCTCTTCGCAGTCGCACAAAAATATGCCAAACGCGACACCCGCTGTTGGTAACGTAAGGGAAGGGGGCGTCGGTTGAGCGCGGCTGGTGAGATAAAAGGGATTAACCCTCCAGATATTCGATTGCGAAAAGGCCAAACGCCACTTGTATGCTTGACGGCCTACACCACGCCGGTCGCGAGGCTACTCGATCGCCACTGCGACATCGTTCTTGTCGGCGACAGCGTCGGCATGGTGGGCACGGCCTGTCGTCGACGCTGGGCGTCACGCTCGACATGATGATCATGCACGGACAGGCCGTTCGCCGCGGCCTTGAACACGCGCTGATGGTCGTCGACCTGCCCTTCGGTTCCTACGAGGAAAGCCCAGAGCACGCTTTCGGCAACGCTGCGCGCGTGATGGGTGAGACCGGTTGTTCAGCGGTGAAGCTCGAGGGCGGCGAGACCATCGCGGAAACCATCCGCTTCCTTACCGCGCGCGGCGTACCTGTCATGGCCCATGTGGGGCTGACGCCGCAGGCGGTAAACACGTTCGGAGGCTATCGTGTGCAGGGCCGGGGAGCCGATGCAGAGCGGATCAGGCGCGACGCCAGGGCGGTAACCGAGGCGGGCGCCTTCTCCTTGGTGCTCGAAAAGATACCGGAGCAGCTTGCACGGCAGATAACCGCCGATATCGACATACCCACCATCGGCATCGGTGCCTCGCCAGCTTGCGACGGCCAGATTCTGGTGAGCGACGATATGCTCGGGCTCTTCACCTCATTTCGGCCGAAGTTCGTCAAACGCTATGCCGAGCTCGGTGAGCAGGCTGAGGCGGCAATCGCCGCTTACGCCACCGATGTGCGGAACCGGCACTTTCCGGCGGTCGAACATCTCTATGTCAACGCCTTGAAGGCCGGAGACTTCACATGAGCGTGCCGATCGCTCGAACTGTGAGCGAGCTGCGCGCCGTCGTTGCGCAATGGCGTCGCTCGGGTGCCACGATCGGTATTGTGCCGACCATGGGAGCCTTGCACGACGGGCATCTGAGCCTTGTGCGGAAGGCGCTTGAAAGGGCCGAGCGGGTGATCGTGACGCTGTTCGTAAACCCCAAGCAGTTCAACAGCCCCGCCGACCTGATTGCCTATCCTCGGACGGAAAGCGAAGATGCTGCCAAGCTCGCGCCGCTGGGCACGCATCTGCTCTATGTGCCGGACGCAGAGGAAATGTACCCGGCGGGCTTCGCCACGGTCGTTTCAGTGTCCGGCATCAGCGAATGCCTGTGCGGCGCATTCCGGCCCGGCCATTTCAATGGCGTGGCGACGGTCGTGGCCAAGCTCTTCCTGCAGGCCGGCGCTGACTTCGCCTTTTTTGGCGAAAAGGATTTTCAGCAACTTCAGCTTGTCAGGCGCTTGGTCCGGGACCTCGACATTCCGATCACTATTGTGCCCTGTCCGACAGTCCGCGAAGCCGATGGTCTTGCGCTATCGTCGCGTAACGTGCGGCTCTCCCCAGCCCAACGCGCCATTGCCCCAAAACTAGCATCGGTCCTGCTCGATACGGCCGAGCGGCTTGCACGCGGCTCTCCCATCCTGCCTACGCTTGATGAAGCGCGTGCAACAATTCTGGCTGCCGGCTATCGCGAGCTCGAATACCTGGAGCTTCGCGGAGAAACAGACCTGCAATCGTTAGCAAGCCTTGACCGACCGGCACGCTTGCTTGCTGCGGCTTGGCGACACGCGGCTCATCGATAACGTCGCAATATCACCCATCGGTAGTTGGTCAGGTGCGCGGAGCTCTCTCCAATCGGAAGCAGCACAGCAATTGCGGTGATGACGGCGGCGCGTCGTACGCCCTGCAGGGACAGGCCATCATTTAGAACCACGTCTCCGCCCGGCTTCCAGCAACCTCCGCGAGGTAGGCAAAGCGCAGATGCATCGCGTATTTGAAACCTTGGTCGAGCAACTCTCTGCAAGCGTCGATGCCGTCGATCTCCATGAGGCAATGGCGTCCGCCGCAGCCGGGTTCGACTTTCCGTTCTTCGCTTATTTCACCTACCCATCCGCTTCCGGCGACACGCCGCGATTGATCTCGAATTATCCATCATCATGGACATCACATTACCTGCAACTGCGCTACCACAGCGTGGATCCCGTGATCCTGCGGGGACTGCGAGGCTGGGATACCTTCGACTGGGGTGTGGACCGCGATCACCGTTATTTGCCGACCTCGCAGCAGGAAGTCCTGGAAAAAGCAGCTGAGTTCGGCATTCGCGGCGGACTGACCATGTCGATGCATGATCATCGCGGCCGGTTCGCCGCACTGACCTTCGCCTCCAACGAGGCGCATCCGCCACTTTTGAGGTCGCTGACGCGCTACGAAAAAGCAATGCAGTTGGTTGCGATCAACGTTCATATCCATGCCCGGCGCAGGCTCGCCGAAGATTGCGTGGTAGATGGCATAACGCTCACCCCGCGGGAGTTCGAGTGCCTGAAATGGGCGGCGTGCGGCAAGTCGGCCTGGGATATCAGCCAGATTCTCGGTGTCTCGAAACGCACCGTGACCTTCCATCAGGAAAACGCCAAGGCGAAGCTTGGCGTGCGAACCATCAACCAGGCCATAGTGCGGATGGCTGCTCGGGCGAGATCCTGATCCTCTCCAAGGCTAGCTGTAAAGGTCTACAGGCTGCATTCATGACGGCTTTGCCCTTCGATTGCGTGGACACATCCCGCACGGAGACGACAATGATGCAGCTGATAACACCCGACTGCTACGCCGAGTTCGCGAGCGAACTCAGGGAAATGCACGGGCTTAGGTATCGGGTTTTCAAGAAGCGGCTCGATTGGGAAGTGCAGACCGAAGGCGAAATGGAAACGGACCCGTTTGACAGCCTGAACCCCGTCTACCTACTTCTCAAGGGGTCCGATTGGCGAACTTGCGGCTGCGTCCGCCTTTTGCCGACCACCGGACCGACTATGTTGCGCGATACGTTTCCGGCGCTGCTGGATGAGATGGTGGTCCCTGCGAGTGCCGATATCTGGGAGAGTAGTCGTTTCGCGCTCGATCTCCCTGCGACAGCGCCGAAGGCTGCTGGCGGCCTGGCACAAGCAACCTACGAGCTCTTCGCGGGCATCATCGAATTCGGCTTGGCCAACAATCTCTCCGGGATCGTAACGGTGACAGATACGCGCATCGAAAGGATCCTTCGTCTCGCGACCTGGCCGTTGTCACGTATCGGACAGCCCCAGCAGGTCGGCAACACCGAGGCAGTCGCCGGCTTCCTCGAGATTTCCTACGCCAGTCTCTTGCGCATCCGCTGGAGGGGACGCCTGAACGGGCCGGTGTTGTGGCAACCAGTTCTCATCCAATCGGCATAGCGCCTGCGGATGCTCAGCCGTGACCTGGGTTAAGTCTGCTCACGGCCGCCACCGCCCGCCGTCAAGCTGAGCGGACCCGGCCCCACGAGCATTCGACTGTTCCGGTCGATCGACTCGCGCGGCCGGACTTCGGATTTCCGTAGGCGCAACCCGCAGTCCAGCGTGAGCACGCCAAAGTGGCGCCCGTCCGCTTGGAAAGAAGCCAATGTGGCTTCTGAGATCGCCTTGGAATATTGGACCGGCCGCCGTGAGCGATCCCAACCTCAAACCTTTGCCGGTATGCCGGTTTGGCCGGACCGTCGGCCAGTCGGAGCAGTCCCCCGATAAGGACCCGAGCTGACGCGCGATCCAACAGCGCCCAAGCCTATGCTATGTGCATTACCGTTCGGTTGGCCATATCGTCCAAGACCGCATGAAGAAGCCTTCCAACCTCCTGCGCAGCGAACTCTGGCGCAATTCCTACATCGGACAATTGAATGAGCATTTTCTTGGCAGCACAGCGCCAGAACGCACTCGCCGCCTCGCCGTTCTTGGTCTCGAGGGCCTGGGCGATACTTTCGACCAATGTGCGTCGCCGATGCAGCGGAAATACGCAAATGTTTGAGTCATGCATCAATCACCTCACAGTTTCAGTTCCACAAAGAAAACACCGGCGTCTTCAAAAGCGCCGCTTAGCGCGGTGACGGTTCGCGGCGACATGACGAGTTCCACTTCCCCTCGACAAGCCATTGGGCGATGAGCCGCCGGACCGCACATCCGGACCGCACATAAGGTGAACCACCATTGCTGATCCGGCTGCGTTTCCTGTGCCGTTCCGCGACGAGGCGTTCCAGCCCGAATTGACGTCCAATGACTTGATTTCTGAAAGGGCAGGGCGGCACGAATCACCCGACTGTTCCGCCGCTTACATTCCTGCGAGCTTGTGTATGAATGATTAAAGCGTGCCCGAGCCGTTCTTGGTGGCCGCAGAAGGGAATCATGTCATCCGCGCCTATCGTAAGGCCGCGCGACTTCTAGCATGGCTGCACTGCCCCGACAGGGCTTTGCAATCGCGCGTTTCGAAGCCTATGCTTGGCATCGGCCGTCAGTTACTTCGGATGCAGCCGACAGTAAGAGGTACGCGCTCTTGCCCGCATGAGAGAGAGCCTTGCCCGAATCCCTTTTTCGCAACCGGGTGCTGAAATCCCTTTCGCCGGAGGACTTCGCGCTGTTGCGACCATCGCTGCATCGCGTCGAACTGGACATCAAGGCTCAGTTGGAGATCGCGCATCAGCCGATCAGGAATGGATATTTTCCCGAGAGGGGCATCGCCTCGGTGGTCGCCACCATGACCGGCGGACGGCAATGTGAAGTCGGCATTATCGGATATGACGGGATGACAGGAATTGCCCTCATTCTCGGACAGGACAGCTCTTCCAACGAGACCTATATCCAGGTCGCAGGCAATGGCTGGCGCCTGCCGGTTGAAATCATTCGTCCTGCGGTTGCGGAAAGCCCGTCGCTGCGCACGTCAGTGCTGGACTATGCCCACGCGTTCCTTGTCCAGTCGTCCCGGACGGCACTGGTCAATGGCCACTCCAAAATCGAGGAACGGCTGGCCCGCTGGTTGCTGATGATCCATGACCGCTCTGACGGAGACAAGATCTACCTGACGCATGAATTTCTGGCGACCATGCTCGGCGCCCGCCGTCCCGGGGTCACCACGGCCCTGCAAATGCTTGAATATCGAGGACTTGTCCGTGCCAAGCGCGGCGAGGTCACGATTATCGACCGCGTCGGATTGATGGAACTCACGCATGGCGCTTACGGCGAGGAGGAGCAACGTTATTTCGGCCTGGCCACCGCTGCCTGATTGTCCGGTATCGGACATAGGCTTGAAGGCTGCCGAACTCCCGTCCTAGATCGTGTCAGTCAGAGTTTCAGGGAGGCGGGTGAAAAGCCGCCGAAGCCTATGTTCTGTCCAGAGGCAAGGCCCGGTTCCTCTCCACCGCCCAGGCGATCCGCGCCATTCGAACGCTTATGCCGGCGTGCAAAGCGACCGATCGCGAGTTGAGGAATTGGTGGCGGCGACGTCCATCGTTCACGGTGTGCCCGTCGCCTTCGACGCAAAAACAGCCGAGGGAGTAGAACCACGGCTGCATTCCTAGGAGGGCATGCCGCGCCGTCCAGACTGTCAGATCGGGCATTCGTCAGATGGTTGTCCGCTAACTTAACTGGCAGAGTCTACAGGACGTGTCCAGCATTGCGAACTCACCGATCGCTTGGCGGCCAAAGCTGCCGGCAAGCGATCGCCTCATCCAGCCGTCTGCACCATCTCATCACAGACATCATCGGTGATGCTACCTGCCCAGCATATGTCCAGCATTTCGCAGGGCGGCCAGAAGGAGCCTCGCATAGCCTGTGACATCGATCTGGGCCTGCATGGACAGGGGCATGCTGGTCCAGTTCTCCAATGGTGCAATGAAAGGTGAGAAGGTGCCATTGACAAGGCAACAGCAGCTAACAAGGCCCTCTCGGTCCAATGCCACCACACCGATCTTGTCGCCTGGATATCCAATGGCTGCGACTCGCTGGACCTCCAGGTCACCGTCAACCCGCACGTCGAAAAGAAGGCTACCACGGCTCCTCGTGGCTATCTCAGCCGCCTTCTCATCAAAGCTTGAAGAGAGCAAGCGGACGCTTTCCACCGCCATCTGGAAAATCACCAAATCCAGTTCATTCACGGCCATATGGGCAATTGCGCGCAATGGGTGGTGATTGCAATGACACACACTGCTTGTTCACAGATGTCGGTCACGAACGATCATTCGTCGGGTTCCGGTTCCGACCAACGGTGTGGCCACCTGATCGTGCTGCGGTTCGAACATTCCTAACGCGAGCCGAGCGCTGTTGATGAGGATGGAGTCTAGGTCTCGGGCCCTGCCTCGCGGCTTGCTCATCCTTGGCAGACCCCTTGCAACGCCGCCGCGATGGCGCAAACGCCAGATGACGCTGATCCATCGCTTGATCGTGAACTGAGCTTCTGAACACCCTTGGTGGGACAGCAGGGTGGAAGGGCTTGACCAACGCTGCCGCCGTTTTCGAAGAGGGCCCGTCCTCGATTGAATCTTTGGAGCCCCGTGCGGCGCGCAGGAAAATGTTGACCATCTGGACGCAGGTCCCAGACCCCAAGGCAAACAGGGAACCTTCCAGCCAGCCAAGCTGCGCCGAAGCAAAGAGCGACCTTTGGAATTCCCAAGAACGGACCCTTCCATAGTTGACTGGCAACCGCAGCGCGAGTGCGGGAGAGCGAACAAGCACTGCGTGAGAGGTCCTGCGCGTTTTCCCCTCTTTGCTATTTGGCACATCGCTTGCGCCGAAGTGGGCGCAGCGTTCGACCGGAGCACTGCATGGGAGAAGGAGGAGCCCCACCCCGATCCGGTCAAGGAGAGAAACGGTGTTGGTTCCACAAGTCCCCATAGCGAACGCAGCGGCCCGCAAGCGCCATTTTGCCCGGGCCTACGTGCAGATGCTTGCCGCCATAATCCTGGGTGCTGCAATCGGCTATTTCCATTTGGAGACCGGCCAGAGCCTGAAGCCGCTCGGCGATGCCTTCGTCGATGTCGTCAAGATAATCACCGTACCTGTCATCTTCCTGACAATAGCGACCGGCATTGCCGGCATGAGCGATCTGCAGAAGGTCGGCCGAGTTGCCGCCAAGGCGATGGTTTATTTCCTCACCTTCTCGACACTTGCACTCGTTGTCGGACTGATTGTCGCGAATATCGTTCAGCCTGGCGCCGGCCTCAACATCGATCCGGCCTCGCTCGATGTCCAAGCCGTTAAGGGCTATGTGGCCACGGCTCACGAGCAGTCCGTGACCAGCTTCCTGATGAACATCATCCCATCAACCATTGCCAGTGCCTTCGCGGAAGGCGACATCCTGCAAGTCTTGTTCTTCTCGGTCCTGTTCGGCGCGGTCTGCCGCTACAACGGCCGCTCGATCTTCTCTCTCGTCCGATACATCAAGGACGAGCTGCTGCTCGCAACGTCCTCCTCGGAGGCCGCGCTGCCCTCGCTCATGGAGAAGATGGAAAAGGCCGGCGCCACGCATTCGGTCGTGGGTCTCATTCCATTCAATCTGGACGGCACGAATATGATGCTCGCCGCCCTCTTCATCGCCCAGACGACGAAAACTGATCTGCCGATCGGCTGCCGGATCCTCATGCTGTTCGTCGCATTGTTCCCTTCGAACGGAACAACCCGCATTACCGGTGCAGGCCTCGTCACAATGGCTGCAACGCTCTTTCTTGTTCCGGCCGCACCGGTCACCTCCGTGGGTCTTATTCTTGGCGTCGATCAGCTTATGTCCGAATGCCACGCGCTGACGATATTTCTCCGCAGCGTAGCGGCAACGCTGGCTGTCGCCCGGTCTGGGGCGAGCGGGATAAACGACGATTCGGGGAGCGCCTCACTAGCGGACCGTTCAGCGCTCTGGCGGTGGACGGTCAAGTCGCCCGGCGTGGTGAACGCAGTTCCCCGCGCGAACGACGCTCAGCTATTGGGGTGGGCCCGATGGCGCAAAGCCGTATTTGAGAAACCGCCAGATCGCACCCGCACCTGTGCGCCTGTAGCAACTGCGGGGCACGATCAAAAGCGACCCATTTTACACCGAAAAGGCGGGCCGTTGCTGCCACGCCGTCCATGGATTGGAGCCTCATGTCTAAGACAACGGCCACCACTCTCGCGGTTCTCCTTTTTCTCCTCGCCGTGCTGCTTTCCGTGCTGGCGAGCCATAATAGCGCGCACCCGCCGCGGGAAAGGCCGCCCCCGCCCATGCAGTCGTGCCAATGGACAGTCAAAAGTGGAGCGGCGCACTCGTCAACGACCCCGCTTCGCCAAATCGCCGGCAACCCGGAAGGTCCGGGGACCCTTCAGCGCTCTGCCGGGCGGACGGTCAGTCGCCCGGCGTGGTGAATGGCGGTCGCGGTTGCCCGGCCCGCGCGAACGACGCTCAGCTGGGTGGGGTGGGCCCGATGGCGCAAGGCCATCTTTCCAGAAACCGCCAGAGCGCACCGGCATCTATAGCTGTGCGCCCTCGCGACTGCGCCCTGTGGCAAGTGCGGGGCTCGATCAAAAGCATTTTACACCAAAAGGCGGGCCGTTGCTGCCACGCCGTCCATGGATTGGAGACTCATGTCTAAGCCGACTGCCATCACTGTCGCAGCTCTTCTTTTACTCCTCGCCGTGCTGGCGAGCCAATATAGCGCGAACCTGCACCGGCAGGCGTGGTCGATCGACAGGCAAAAGTGGAGCGGCGCATTCGACAACGACCCCCTTCGCCAATCGCCGGCAACCCGCAAGGCGATGCCGTTCTGGTCATATTCAATGACTACCACAACTGTCCGCATTGCAGACTGGCAGATCTCAACTACCAAAAAGCCTTCAAGAATGATCCCAATCTGAAGCTTGTGATCAGACGGTTCCCGGTCCTGGGACCGGATTCCCAATCGCACTCGCCTCGAGAAAACAGGGAAAGTTCGACGAATTCCACCGCGCCCTTATGACTTCCCCCAGTTGGATCATTGAAAGGATCACTCTCAAGATCGCAGCGCGTGTGGGCCTTGACGTGGAGCAGCTCAAGCGGGAATGCAAGATCCGGCCATCGCAGATGAACTTGCGCGCGTCCGCGCACTCGCGAAAGGTCTGCACATCGACCGTACGCCCGCGTTGGTGGTCGGCGATATAGTGATCGCCCACCTGGTCGACATGGCCAGCTTGCAACGCTTGCTCGCCGATGCGCGCTCAAAGCGTGCAGGCTCTCGTGCGGGGCAGCATCTGTAGATCGGCCACGCTGTTGTTGCCGGAGCGTGCCGTTTGTGGCAGCTGGCTTTGCTGTTGCTCCTCGGCATCTTGTTGCGGTCATCCAGCTGCCGTGGGCGCCAACAACAATCCTGAGCGCCCGCGCCTGAAGGCGCTGGCCGGGTGCTCGTGAACCGAGCCCGCTTATCTTCGCCATGCTCAGGCGGTCTTGGCCCTGCGGCTTCGCCCCCTGGCGCGGGGCAGCCTTCGGCTGCTGACGGTCGCCGGCCTGTCGGCCGGCGTCGTTTTTATCGTGGCCTTCCCCGGTGGCGCAGGGCGGGCAGCACTCCCTTCTAGGCCCGCCGCGGCGTCCCGCAACCCTTCGCTTTCGCTTCGGGTCCTCCACTCCGTTCCGGTCCTGCGGATGCAGTCCGCCTCCGACGTCGGGCCTTTCCGGTCGCTTTCGCCGCCCACCCCGCTTCCGGGGAGGGCGCGATTGAAGAGCGGAGGACATCACGATGCGTGCAAACAACAAACGTTGCGGCAGCCGACAGGCTGGCGCAGAGAGTGGCGGGCGCACCGGCGCCAGCCTTTATCAGGAAATCACCGACCGCATCATTGCCGAACTGGAGCGCGGCACCGTGCCATGGGTCAAGCCGTGGGGCAGGGCAAGGACAGGCCTCGGCCTGCCGCGGAATGCGGCCACCCAGCGCCGATATTCCGGCATCAATATCCTGATCCTGTGGGGCGGGGTCATCGATCGCGGTTTCCCCAGCCAGAACTGGCTCACCTTCCGGCAGGCGCTTTCCCTAGGTGGCAATGTCAGGAAGGGTGAGCACGGCACCACCATCGTTCACGCTGACCGCTTTGTTCCCAAGAACGAAAAGCAACGCGCCGACACCGATGGCGACGAACCGCAGGCGGTGCCCTTCCTGAAGCGCTTTACCGTCTTCAATGTCGCGCAGTGCGATAATCTGCCCGAACATCTTTATGCCGCCGGCGAGCCTCTGCCTGAGCGCGAGATGGTCCCGCAGGCCGAGGCGCTCATTCATGCAACCGGCGCTGATTTTCGCATCGGCGGCGAGCGCGCCTTCTACATGCCCGGCAGCGACACCATACAGGTGCCGCCGCAGCCGGCTTTCTTCCACCAGATCGACTATTACCGGACCTGCTTTCACGAGCTTGGCCACTGGACCGGCCACCCGACGCGACTCGCGCGCGACCTGTCCGGCTCCTTCGGGTCCAACACCTATGCGCGCGAGGAACTGGTCGCCGAAATCGCATCAGCCTTCATCTGCAGCAGTCTCGGCATCGAGCCGACCGTGCGCCATGCCGACTACATCGGCTCATGGCTGACGGTTTTGCGCGAGGACAACCGCGCCATCTTCCGCGCCGCAAGCCATGCCTCGAAAGCCGCCGATTTCCTGCTTGGCCGCAATGCCGATGTCGAAGGCGAGGCACATGCCGAAACCGCCTATGGAAGCGCGCAATCATCACACGCGGCCGCCTTGCGCCTCTGATGACGCAAAAGCCGCGCAACCAACTCGACAGTTCTTTTGAGGTTGCGCTAACATGGCCGGCGTTGGCGCCGATCGTTTATCGGATCGAGGTTCGCAAAAAAAGGGCGGCATTGCTGCCGCCCCTCGTTGCGAAAGCTGCCAGAGCTGGATTAGAAATCCATACCGCCCATGCCGCCCATGCCGCCGCCACCCATGCCGCCAGGCATGCCGCCGCCGCCAGCCGACTCCTTCTTCGGAGCCTCCGCGATCATGGCTTCGGTGGTGACCAGCAGGCCGGCCACCGAGGCCGCGTCCTGGAGAGCGGTGCGGACAACCTTGACCGGATCGACGATGCCCATGGCGATCATGTCGCCATATTCGCCGGTCTGGGCGTTGTAGCCGAAGGTCGCGCCCTTGTTCTCAAGGATCTTGCCGGCAACGATCGATGCTTCCGCACCGGCGTTGGCCGCGATCTGGCGGGCCGGAGCCTGCAGCGCACGACGAACGATGTTGATGCCGGCGGCCTGGTCGGCATTGACGCCGGTGGCCTTGATGTTGGCCGAAGCGCGCAGCAGCGCGACGCCACCACCAGCAACGATGCCTTCTTCGACGGCCGCGCGGGTCGCGTTGAGGGCGTCATCGACGCGGTCCTTCTTTTCCTTGACTTCGACTTCCGTCGCACCGCCGACGCGGATCACCGCAACGCCGCCGGCGAGCTTGGCCAGACGTTCCTGCAGCTTCTCCTTGTCGTAGTCCGAAGTGGTCTCTTCGATCTGCTGCTTGATCTGGGCAACGCGGCCCTGGATCTCGGCCTTCTTGCCGGCGCCGTCGACGATGGTGGTGTTCTCCTTGGAGATCGACACCTTCTTGGCGCGGCCGAGCATGTTGAGGCCGACATTCTCGAGCTTGATGCCGAGGTCTTCCGAGATGACCTGGCCACCGGTGAGGATGGCGATGTCTTCCAGCATGGCCTTGCGGCGATCACCGAAGCCCGGCGCCTTGACGGCGGCGATCTTCAGGCCGCCACGCAGCTTGTTGACGACCAGCGTGGCCAGAGCCTCGCCTTCGACGTCTTCCGAGATGATGAGCAGCGGCTTCGAGGTCTGCACGACGGCTTCGAGAACCGGCAGCATGGCCTGGAGGTTGGACAGCTTCTTCTCGTGCAGGAGGATGTAGACGTCCTCGAGCTCGGCAACCATCTTGTCGGCGTTGGTGACGAAGTAGGGCGAGAGGTAGCCGCGGTCGAACTGCATGCCTTCGACGACTTCGAGTTCGGTCTCGGCGGTCTTGGCTTCCTCAACCGTGATGACGCCTTCGTTGCCGACCTTCTGCATTGCTTCGGCGATCATCTTGCCGACCGAAGCATCGCCGTTGCCGGCGATGGTGCCGACCTGGGCAACCTCTTCGGAGGTCTTGATCTTCTTGGCGTTCTTGATCAGCGTCGCAACGACGTCGGTTACCGCGAGGTCGATGCCGCGCTTCAGGTCCATCGGGTTCATGCCGGCGGCAACCGCCTTGTGGCCTTCCTGGACGATCGACTGCGCCAGAACGGTCGCGGTCGTGGTGCCGTCGCCGGCGATGTCGTTGGTCTTCGAAGCAACTTCGCGGACCATCTGCGCGCCCATGTTCTCGAACTTGTCCTCAAGCTCGATTTCCTTGGCGACGGTGACGCCGTCCTTGGTGATGCGCGGGGCGCCGAACGACTTGTCGATGACGACGTTGCGGCCCTTGGGGCCGAGCGTGACCTTCACCGCGTCGGCGAGGATGTTGACGCCGCGCAGCATGCGCTCGCGGGCATCACGGGAGAATTTTACGTCTTTGGCAGCCATTTTTAGCTCCTGGCAGGGGCTTCAATCGAGCCCGGGAATTCAGTTGACGAAAGGGCCTGATATGAGCCGATGATGCCCATGATGTCGGATTCCTTCATGATCAGAAGGTCTTCGCCATTGAGCTTGACTTCGGTGCCCGACCACTTGCCGAACAGGATGCGATCGCCGGCCTTGACGTCCAGTGGGACGAGCTTGCCGGCTTCGTCACGGGCGCCGGAACCAACGGCGATGATCTCGCCTTCCTGCGGCTTTTCCTTTGCCGTATCCGGGATGATGATCCCGCCAGCGGTCTTGGATTCGGATTCGACCCGGCGAACGACCACGCGGTCATGCAGCGGGCGGAACTTCGACTTTGCCATTTTCGGATTTTTCCCTGGTGCGGATGTTGAGGGGTTTTTGTTAGCACTCGCGATGGACGAGTGCTAACGCGATAGTGAGGTAGGCTGTAAGCGGGCACTCGTCAAGACGGACGAGGGCAGGCGAGGAGCTCTGGCCCCCTCCCCGGTGGAACCCAACGCATACGCGCATCCGCGTTGATGGCTGCGAGCCCCACATTTCCATTGAATTCGGCGTCATGACGCCAACTTGCGCGCGCCGCTTCCAAGTCGTCAGTCGTGCTGCCGTCAGCACGAACATAGGGCTGCGCTTCACTTCCCGTCGAAGCCGCGGCAAGCAGCGTCGCCGTCAGCACGCTCCTTTGCAGATGCTTGCCAAAGGTGGACAGTGAGCGCACCTGCGCCGGGCTGTTGGTGCGAACGTAAGACGTCATTGACAACTCCTTTTTGCAAGTCGAGCCCTTCTCCACCTTCGGCCGCCGTCGACGCGAAGAAGTCCGCATCGCGTTGATGACGAGCTGCGAAAAAGAGAAAGATGTGTTTGATGGCTGCGGCCCCAACGGTGCCTTCAGATTTGAGATCACTTCCGCCGCGAGCGGCTGAAGCTCCTCGCAACGTCACAATCGAATCTGCTGCCAAGCCTCCAGGAAAGGAGAGCATTGCTCATCTCGCGCTTGTGCATGCAGTCAACCTTCGATCCGTGTTGCCACATCTCAAGTGCAAATGCCGTGCCAAAGCTCACTGGGTAGTGAACGCATGGCTCTCCCTGAAAACCTCACAAATCCAGCATGGTCAATTGTGCGGAACCCGACATGCGTCTTCTGCCACTGTCAGCTTTCGGACAGGCATGACGCGTTTCGCGCCGACCACCGGTCGATCGGTTTTGGGGCCGGTCTGTTCGCCTCATAAGAGCGCGTCACGTTGCGTAGCGGTTTCCCGAGCGCCGCCACATGACACTGGACCTGCAGGTAGCACCGGCTTCTCATCCAGCCTTGCTTTGGCCCCTTCGCGTATCAAATTCCCGCTGGCGAGCCCTGCTTTCATAGATCGCACCATGCCGGATGTCTGCTCTGGCGCCCGACCCGCTGGCACGATCTCGATCCGGCATAAGGGCGCAGCATCTTTGCAGGCCGTTTCATCCCGGCGTCCTGCTTGGCTGAAAGACCGCACTTGGCGAGCGGTCTCCATGCTCTCTCCAAGGACCATCCCTGCGGCTGGCTTGTCGACCTATGGGCGGGTCCGGCCGCCCGAAACCCTCGCCATCAGCTTTTTTCCCCGCCGCCTGCGGCGGCTTCCTCGCGCCGCTTCGCTCACAAAAAAGCTGCCCGCTCGGATCCTTCGCTGTCGCTGCGGCCCTGTCGGATTCAGGCGGTCCTGACGCGCCCATTACGGTGCGCCATCGCAGGGGATGGTCCCCGGCGAAACCACAAAAGGAGACTTCGAAATGACCGCGATCGGTTACGTCAACAAGCAGGAAAACGGCGCCTACAAGGGCCAGCTCAAGACGCTCAGCGTCCGCGCCGACATCGATATCGTCCCCAACCAGGCCAAGAGCGCCGACAACCATCCCGACTTCCGGGTGCTTACGCAAGGAGTCGAAGTTGGCGCCGGCTGGATCCGCACCGGCGAGACTTCCGGCAAGGATTATGTGAGCCTGTCGATTGCAGCGCCGGAGTTCGGACCGCGCAAGCTCTACGCCAATCTCGGCCGCGCCGCCGGCCAGGACGATCACGACACCTACGCCATCATCTGGAACCCGGCCGACTGACCGGCCGAGATAGAGCCTCGCGCCGCAGCCCCGGCGCGGGGCTCATTCCCAGGAGTTCCACCCAAACCCCGTCCGCCCTAAAGGGCGGCGAAAACTCTCCCCCGACTCTTCGCCCGTCCCCGAGACGATCTCCCTCGCCCATCCTCGCCCTCGCTTGTCCGAAGCGAAACGAGGATCATCATGGACGACGAAAACGAACGCGCGGCCCGCGCGAAAAAGGGCAGCCCGTTTCTCAGCACAGCCCAAGCCGCCTTCTATATCGGGCTCTCCCAGCGCACGCTCGAAAAGATGCGGCTCAAGGGCGGCGGCCCGAAATTCCGCAAGCACGGCCGCTATGTCCGCTATCACATCGACGAACTCGACCATTGGTCGAAAGGACACCCGCAGCACTCCACCGCCGGCGATGGCAAGGCCGGTTCCGGCCAGGGCGGCACGGGAGGCCGTTCATGAGGCGGCGCCCTTCCATCCATCTGATCGGCAGCCGCCTGAGGCGTGTTCGAGCCCGTAAGACGGTCGCCTTGGCCGCGGCCGGTCTCGGTCTTTTGGGCTTCACGGCGCTGGGAAAGCCCACCCCTTGGCTGGTCTGGAACGCCTCGGCCAGCGCGCCGATCGGCCTTTACCGCATCGCTGCGGGAGCGCTGGCGCGTGGCGATCTCGTGCTCGTGCGCCCGCCTGAATACGCGGCGTATCTCGCCGCCGAGCGCAGCTATCTGCCTCGCAATGTGCCGCTGGCAAAACGTCTTGCAGCGCTGCCGGACGATAATGTCTGCGCCTTCAATGACGCCATCATCATCGGCGGCGACATCGTCGCGCGCCGGCTCAAAATCGACGCCGAAGGCCGACCTTTGCCATGGTGGAACGGCTGCCGAGCGCTCGGGGATAACGAGGTTTTCCTGCTCGGCAGCGACAAAAACCGCTCCTTCGACAGCCGCTATTTCGGGCCTGTTCCCACTCAAAATGTCATCGGGAGGCTCGTACCGCTATGGACCGAGTGACCCTCCTCTTGTTGGGCATGATCGCCATTGCGCCATGCGCCTGTTCCGCCTCGACCGGCGCTGAGCCGGTCGCCATCTCCCAAAGTCCGCAGCTGCGAAAGTGGCAGACGTTGGTATCGGAAGCAAGCCGGCGCTTCCATATTCCCCAAGCCTGGATCTATGCCGTCATGGCTGCCGAAAGCGGCGGCAAGACAATGCGCGGCGGCCGCCCCATCACCTCCCCCGCTGGCGCCATGGGCCTCATGCAGGTGATGCCCGGCACCTATGAGGAGATGCGGGTCGAACACGGCCTTGGGCCTAACCCCCACGATCCGCGCGACAATATCCTGGCCGGCACGGCCTATCTCAGCGCCATGTATGACCGCTTCGGATTTCCTGGCCTGTTTGGCGCCTACAATGCCGGTCCCGAGCGCTACGACGAGCATTTGAAGCGTGGCAAACCGCTGCCAGAAGAGACCGTCGAGTACCTCGACCAACTCAAGGCGGCCGGAGTTTCGGCGGCCGACATCGAGGCGTTCGAAAGCCAATCTGTCGCTCCAAAGGCGCAAATCGCTCCTCTCGGACGGTCGCTGTTCTTCATTCATGACGGTGTTCACTCAGGCGTGCGAAACGGCGATCTCTTCGTGCCGCTCGGCAAGGACGGCGCGCAGCCGAAGGAGCCGGTGCGTTAGCCATGGGCGGACGGGGGCGCGTCTGGCGGGGCTGGGCGCGTAAGGCAAGATAAAGGTACCGCCTCCAGGAGGCGGTTAAATCTTTGTCTGCACATCGTTTTTCCAGGAGGCTGCCGCCGGTGCCAAGAGGGTTGGACGTGTAAGTGTCTGATTTTGCTTGATATGTCTGGGAGGCTCGCATGAAGGATGACGAGTTCAGGCCGAAGCTCGGCAAAATCGGGTCGCGCGGCTCGAAGGCAGGCAAACGCTATGCCGGTCAAGTCCGGGCAGCCGTCAACCGAGCCGGCGGCCAGCCCCAGCCCGGCGGTCGCTTCACGGGCAGCCGGACAGGGCGCGGCGGGGCGGCTGCGGCGCTGCTGAAATCGCGCGACCGGTATGCCGCCTTCCGCCAGCGCCGGGTGATCGTCAAGGCGCGGATCGTCAAGCTCGCCGGCAAGGGCGCGGACGGGGCGCGTGCCCATCTACGCTATCTTCAGCGCGACGGCGTCACCCGAGAAGGTGCGCCTGGCGAGCTCTACGGCGCCGACAGCGACCGCGTCGACGGCAAGGCGTTCATCGATCGCGCGGACGGCGACCGCCACCAATTCCGCTTCATCGTCGCTGCCGAAGACGGCATCGAGTATGAAGACCTGAAGGCGCTGACGCGGCGGCTCATGGCGCAGATGCAGGAAGACCTCGGCACGAAGCTCGACTGGGTCGCGGTTGATCATTTCAACACCGGCCACCCGCACAGCCACATCATCGTCCGAGGCAGGGACGACCGTGGCGAGAACCTGGTCATCGCGCGCGAATATATCTCATCTGGCATCCGCGAGCGGGCGGCCGAGCTGGTCAGCCTCGATCTCGGTCCGCGAACCGACCGCGAGATTGAGCTTCGCCTGCGCCGGGAAATGGAGCAGGAACGCTTCACCAGCATCGACCGTCGGCTGCTCAGCATGCGTGATGATGACGGGCTGGTCTCGCCGGGCGGTCCCGACGCCATTCGCCAGACGCTGCACCAGGGACGGCTGCGCAAGCTCGAGCGGATGGGTCTGGCCGCGGAGGTCGGCGCTGGCTCCTGGCGCCTCGACGATGAGCTCGAAGCCACGCTGCGCCGCACCGGCGAACGCGGCGACATCATCAAGACCATCCACCGCGAACTGGCCGGCAAGGGGCTTGCACGCAGTGCCGCCGACTGGGTGATCCACGATCGAGCCGGCGAGCCCGTCCAGTCTCTCGTCGGTCGCGTTGTCGCGCGTGGACTGGCCGACGAGATCAATGACCGCCACTACATGATCGTCGACGCCGTCGACGGTAAGAGCCATTGGATCGACATCGGTAGAGGCGAGGCGATGGAAACGATGCCTAATGGCTGCATCGTGCGTGTCGCGCCAAGGAACACCGAGCCGAGGCGGGTCGATCGTACCATCGCCGAAATCGCCGCCGCGAATGGCGGCCGTTACGACGTCGATATCCACCTGAAGCATGACCCATCCGCCACCGAGAGCTTTGCGCGAACGCATGTGCGGCGGCTGGAGGCGATCCGCCGCGCGACCGGCGGCGTTGAGCGAGAGCCGAACGGCACCTGGCTCATCGCGCCGGACCATCTCGATCGCGTCGCGAATTATGAGGGCCAGCGGGCCAGGGCCGAGCCTTTCGTTGTCGACAAGCTCTCCTCAATGGCGCTGGAGCGACAGGTCAGCTTCAACGGCGCCACCTGGCTCGACCGGGAGCTGGTTGCCGATAGACCCGAGCCTTTGCACGGATCCGGCTTCGGCTGCGACGTGAGAGAGGCGCAAGCTCGCCGGCGGGAGTGGCTGATCGCGCAAGGCCACGCGCATGAAGAACAGGATCGGATCGTCTATCGAGCCAACATGCTTTCGATCCTGCGCCAGCGAGAACTGAACCGTGTTGCTGGCCAACTGTCGGAGGAACTTGGCCTGCCCTATGCCGAAGCGCGATCCGGAGGACGAGTAGAGGGTACGCTCCGCCGCTCCGTCGAGCTTGCCAGCGGAAAATATGCCGTCGTTGAGAAGTCGCGCGAGTTCACGCTGGTGCCATGGCGGCCGGTGCTTGAGCGCCATGTGGGCAAGGAGGTCTCCGGTGTCGTGAGTGGGGAGGGGATTTCATGGACCGTCGGCCGGCAAAGGAGCGGACCTGGTGTTTCGTGAGATGGTGTACAGCTTTTTTAGCCAGCGGCGCGGGCAGCCATGCGAGCCCGCGTAGACCTTATGGCCGCACGCCCGCAATCGGTCGCATGGACCTGCCAGGCGGGGCGGCTTTGGAGCGTTCGGACCCGACACGCTGCGTGAGTGGCCAGACTTCGAGCGCTCGAAGATGCGGACTGTTGTCTGCTGGCCGGCGTTATTCCGGCTGGCCTATGACCGCGGCGCAACAGTTCACCGCTGAAGTTGCCACGGGCGAACATCGACAAGAGAAAAAACACCATTGCGCGATACAAATCGCCGTTGAAAGCGTTTAGGTTGCATGCGCTTCGCCAAGTAAACGGATACCCCAGAAGAGAGCCATGACCACGGCCCGCCATATCGTGACGCTGCTTAAAAGCCACTTTGCCGGCGACGAGGATCGTTTCCTCTCTATCGCGATGCAGCTTGCTGCGCATGAGGCACGTCAAGGCCATGGCAAGCTTGCTCAGGAGCTCAAGGATCTGGTCGACGCAGCCAAGAGCAGGGACGCCCGGATTGCCAAGAGCAGTCGGCCGGTTCCCCTTTTTCAGCCAAAGGGCGAGCTCGCAGGGCTCCTGCATGTGCGCTATCCGGACCTGCGACTGACCGACATGATTTTGCCGGACAGTCTGCGCTCGCGCCTGCACCGCGTGCTGGGAGAGCAGCGCCAACAAGCAAGCTTGCGCGAGCACGGGCTTGTTCCCCGTCGCAAACTGCTTCTGGTCGGCCCGCCAGGATCAGGCAAGACGATGACCGCATCGGCATTGGCCGGGGAGCTTCATCTGCCCCTTTTCACGATCGTCCTCGATGGTTTGATCACCAAGTTCATGGGAGAGACTGCCGGAAAGCTGCGGCTTGTTTTTGATGCAATGCAGGCGACGCGGGGCGTCTACTTCTTTGACGAATTCGATGCCATCGGCGCGCGTCGAGGCGAACGCCAGGATGTTGGCGAGATTCGGCGCGTGCTGAATTCGTTTCTGCAGTTTCTCGAGCAAGACGACAGCCACAGCCTGATTATTGCGGCAACAAATCATCCCGAGCTGCTCGACAGAGCTTTGTTCCGCCGTTTCGACGATGTCATCGAATACGCCGTGCCCGATCGGCCGATTATCGAGGCGCTGCTTCGGGCTCGACTCGACCGCTTCGACACCAGAGGGCTTGCCTGGAACGAGGCGATCTCTCAGGCAGAGAGACTGTCGCAGGCCGAGATCACCCGCGCGGCCGACGACGCTGCAAAAACCATCATATTGCGGGGGGGGCGGATCACCTCGGAAGCGCTCATCGACGCTCTGAAGGAACGCCGGCAGGCTTCGCTGTCTGAGTAGCGACAGCACAGATCATAATGGCAGACGATTTTCCGCGCGACCGCGCCCATATCCACCTTCGCAACAACGGCATTCGGGAAGCCTATCGGCGGCCCAACCAACTTATACATGCACCGCCGCTGCCGGCGCGTGATCGGGCGTCGCATGCTGCGGCCTTGACGCAATCCATCGAACAAGCGGTCGAAAGTGCACGCCAGCAGATTGCGGCGCGTGACCCCCAGCTGTCGGTCGGCACGCCTGGCTTTTATCTCGAGATCGATCTGCCCATGTCCGGACGGGCGGCCCTCGACCAGTTGGCCGATCGTCGCCAGCACATGGAGCTGGTCGCCGTCCATGAGCCAACTCAACCCGGTGCTCCCATCACAGCGTCGGTGTTCCTGCCGCAAAGCGCGCAAGCCTATTATTTGCGGAAAGTCGAGGCGTATCGAGACGTTGACACTGACCGCGGCAGACCGCGCAACGAGCCGCTCGTCTCCCGCATGGAGACAGTCAGGCTGGCGACTGCACGATCGTTGTTTACCGACCACGACGACCTCTTCCCCCAGGCCGCTGACGAGCAGGTGTGGTGGGAAGTCTGGCTGCGCGACGGTCGCCGCGAGAACTTCGAGCACATTGCCGAAGCCCTGAACATCACTTTGCGCACGCATGCGGTCAGGTTTCCGGAGCGGGTGGTCATGCTGGCACTCGCCAGCACGGCAATGCTCGACCGCATGATTGCGCACAGCGATGTCGTCGCCGAGCTGCGGCGCGCGAAGGATACGCCGTCCTTCTTCATGGGCCTTGGCGGCGCGGAGCAAAGGGACTGGAGCGACGAGCTTCTCGGGCGCGTCAGACCGCCTCAACCGATATTGCGGTCTGCATTCTCGACAGCGGCGTGCGTCGCACCCACCCGTTGATCGAACCCGCACTTGCCGTTGAAGACTGGCACACCGTCAAACCGGCATGGGGCAGCGACGACACACCTGCGTGGAGCGGCCACGGGACGCGAATGGCAGGTGTCGGCCTGTACGGTGATCTGGTCCCGCTCCTGGTCGGAGGCGATCCAGTTCCATTGCCCTTTCGGCTGGAGAGTGTTCGTATCCTTCCGTGCGTATTTCAGGCGATCGTGAGCACGGATTTCACCGCATCGTGAGCACGGATTTCACGGGATCATGAGCAACGATTTCAGACGATCGTGAGCAACGATTTCAGGTGATCGTGAGCACCTTTTCGGAGGTGCGGGATGCTTCGGCCGACAACTCAACCGGTCTACAGGATGCCTCGTTCAAAACGAGGAAGCCTGATGCCAACCCAGAGATTGTCGATGCGCCGGATCAGAGAAGTTTTACGTTTAAGGCATGTCCAAGGCCTGACCGAACGCGTCATCGCGCACACGCTCGGGGTGAGCAACGGCGTCGTGCATGGTTATCTGCGGCGCGCCCGTCTTGCCGGGCTGAGCTGGCCGCTGCCCGAAGGGATTGATGACGAAGGCCTTGAGCTGCTCCTCTTTCCGGCGCCCAAGGCTGCGTCGCAAAGTCCCCGGCGGCCGGTGCCCGATTGGAGCTATGTCGAGAAGGAGTTGCGCCGCCGCGGCGTAACGCGGGTGCTCCTGTGGGAAGAATATCGCGCCGCCAATCCCGACGGCTTTGGCTATACCTGGTTTTGCACGACCTTTGAGGCCTGGAAAGGGCGCACCCGCCCGACGATGCGCCAGACACACCTGGGCGGCGAGAAGGTGTTCGTCGATTTTGCCGGCGACACCATCGATGTCTTCGACCCCGTCACCGGCGAAGCACGCCCCATGAAGCTGTTCGTCGCGACGATGGGCGCCTCGAACTACACCTATGCCCAGGCCTGCCCGAGCGAGAGCCTGGCCGACTGGATCGGCGTGCACACGAACCTCTTCACCTTTCTGGGCGGCGTGCCGAAGTTCGTGGTCTGCGACAATCTCAAGGCCGCAGTCACCAACCCCGATCGCTACGACCCCGGTCTCAACCGGACCTATGCCGAGATGGCGAGCCATTACGGCACGGCAGTTCTCGCAGCCCGGCCGAGACGCCCAAAGGATAAGGCAAAGGTCGAGGTCGCCGTGCAAATTGCCCAGCGCTGGGTGCTGGCGCGGCTGCGCAATCAGCGCCTCTTTTCCCTGGCCGAGTTGAACGCCGCGATTCACGTGCTCGTCGCCGAACTCAACGCCCGCCAGATGCGTGGTTTCGGCTCCAGCCGCGCTGAACTCTTCGCCGAGCTGGACAGGCCGAAGCTGGGACAACTGCCGGACCAGCCATACGTCTTTGCGCGCTGGAAGCGGTGCCGCGTCGCGCCGGACTATCATGTCGAGGTCGACGGGCACTGGTATTCCACGCCCTACCGCCTCATCCGCGAACTCGTCGATGTGCGCATCGCCGACAACACCGTCGAGATCTTCCACAAGGGTCAGCGGATCGCCAGCCACGCCCGCGCGCCCAACCGGCGCGGCCATACGACCGTTGCCGATCACATGCCGAGCGCGCATCGCCGCTACGGCAAGTGGACGCCGGGAGGTCTGATCGCCGCCGGCGAGAAGATCGGTCCTTCCACGGCCGCCTTCTTCGAGGCCGTCATCGCTGACCGGCCGCATCCCGAACAGGGCTTTCGCACCTGTCTCGGCATTCTGGCGCTGACCAAGAGTTACGGTGATGCGCGTGTCGATGCAGCCTGCCAACGCGGCATCCTCATCAAGGCACGCTCCGTCGCCTCGATCCGTTCGATCCTCAAGAACGGCCTTGATCGCAGCTTCCTCGACGAGACGCCCGACCACCAACCCCTGCGCCACGGCAACATTCGCGGTCAGGGCTATTTCCACTGAACCAGGGAGAACCCAATGCTCACCCATCCCACCCATGAACGGCTGGTCGCACTCGGCCTGATCGGAATGGCCAAAGCCTTCGAGGAGCAACGACGATCACCGGATCTCGATGCCCTGTCATTCGAGGAACGCATCGGGCTGCTTGTCGATCGCGAAGCCGCCGAGCGCGACACCAAACGGCTCACGACGCGCCTCAAATTCGCCGCGCTGCGCCAGAGCGCATGCGTGGAAGATGTCGATTTGCGCACCCCGCGCGGCATCGACCGCGCTGTCTTCGCCAGGCTCGTCAACGGCGACTGGATCGACCGCCACGAGAATCTCCTGGTCACCGGCGCAACCGGCCTGGGCAAGAGTTGGATCGCCTGCGCGCTCGGCCACAAAGCCTGCCGCGACAATCGCTCGGTGCTCTATCATCGCGTCCCGCGCCTCTTCGAGGCGCTCGCGCTGGCGCGCGGCGACGGGCGCTATGGCCGCCTGCTCAAGACGCTCGGGCGCGTTCAACTGCTCATCCTCGACGACTGGGGCCTGTCGGTCCTCAACGCCGCCGAGCGCCGCGACCTCCTGGAAATCCTCGATGATCGCCATGGCCGCGCTTCCACGATCGTCACCAGCCAAATCCCCGTGCAACACTGGCACGACGTCATCGGCGATCCCACGCTCGGTGATGCGATTCTGGATCGCCTCGTTCACAACGCTCACCGCCTTCAACTCACCGGAGAAAGCATGCGAAAACACAACGCCCGCGCTCACGCTCTTGACGCAGCCGCAAACACCTGAATCAATGAACAGGGACGGTCGAAGCGGCCGCTCATGATCGCGTGAAATACCTGCTCACGATCAAATGAAATGAGCGCTCACCATCGCGTGAAATGGCTGCTCACAATCAGCGAAATGCGCAATAAAGACAAACGGGCAGCCTTCGGCAAGCGAGCATCGGTCTCATCGCGCACGATATCGATCAACCCCGCAACTTTCGCCGAGCTGATGCCGGCGATGATGCCCAATTCCGATAAATGAGCGCGCAGCGCATTGATCACCTGAGTTCGCAGACGAACTAGAAGGCCGCGCGTCTTCAGCACCATCGCTGCCGCCTGCTGCTCGGCCGTTTTGACCGGAACAAAGCGCATCGTCTTGCGGATCACGGCCTAACTGATCGCCTCGGCATCGGCGGCGTCCGTCTTGTCCCGCTTGACGAACGGCTTGACATAGGCCGGCGGGATCGGCCGCACCTCGTGAGCAAGTGCTGCGATCTCGCGCGCCCAGTAATGCGAACCGCCGCAGGCCTCAAGGCCGACCAGACACGCAGGCTGCTTCTCGAAAAACCGTAGCACCTCGGCGCGCCGGAGCTTCCGGTTGACGATTGGAGAACCCTCGGCGTCAGCGCCGTGGATCTGAAAAACCTGCTTGGCCAAATCCAGCCCGATGGTGGTAATATGCGTCACGGAACGGCTCCTACCTTGTGGCGTTGAAATAACGACCACGTTTTAGCACTCTGATGCTGCGGTAGCGGGCCGTTCCACCTCATCAAACGAAACGGCCTCCGGCAAACCCGGCCCGGTTCACCCTACGATCCAGACATCCGCTCAAGCCAAATCTGTGGGAGTTCTCCTACGACTCCGGCATTACCGTTTCATGCTGAGGAAATCGACACGTTCCACATTCCAGCCGTGATTGCCAGGACGCGCGCGATTTCGGCGACGGCTCGACCTAGATTTCTTTTGATATCGACAGCCTTGATCCGCGTTTTGCGCCGGGCACTGACGCGTCTCGATCGGCCGCGAGAGGTGCTGACTATTCTGCGCGGTCTGAAGGGCTCAACGCTCAACGTGGGAGGCGACGATGTCTCGTCGAGGTCGCTCTCCAATACCACTCCACCACCAAACACGGCACACGCCGGCGCTCAGGTGCTGGTCGAGATCCTAGGCCTCATGCCGTTCAGCCGTTCAGCCCGGCGGTGGAAAAAGGGTAAGCGGCGGCCGGCCTTGTGGTTTTTTGCCGCATAAAGCGGTGGAGGTAGGGCGCGGGAGACGTTTCCGGGCTGGGCGCGCCCGCACACCCCCGATTCCCTCCCGGCCGGCATGGCGGCGGCCGAGGCTCGGCTTGGCGGCTCGGTAAGCCGACAGGCTTGTACTTCCCCCGGGCCTCGACAATCAGGCATAGAATCTCGTACCCTACGTTAAGGGTCGAGATGGCGGTCCGGCCGCTCGGATCCAGCAGCGGCAAAAAGCTCGACGACGTCGGCGCCGACTACATCTATTCCGCGCAGGCCGCGGAGGATGACCTCGTACGTCACGCACGCTGAGTTCCCCCCGGCTCCGGGTGACTGGGCGCCCTGGACATAGGCAATATCCAAGGCATCGATATCGAAGCTGATGAGGTCGGCTGCTCACCAACACCGCTCGATGCGATCACTCGATCACTCACTCCCTGGCGGCCAAGCTCGGCGCAGTCATCATTGGTAAGCACCGTCACGCCCTGCGCCTTGGCCCAGTCCAGGCTCGATGTCGCCTGACGCGGATGCCAACCATAACGTAGCGCTTAGGGCCGACTAACCCCTCCTCGATAGCCCGGCGGAAAATGGTGGCACAGTTGACGCGGCTGCCTTCGATCTCGTTGAATATCGGGGTGGGCGTCGAAATGGATCAAGCTGAAGGGCTTCTTAACACCCGACCGCGCCATGCCGCGCATTATTAGCAAGGTGATTGTATGATCACCTCCGACGCCCTTGGCGCCGCCCCGGCCGCCACGATGCGCGAAAAGAACTCGGTGATGTCGCTGAGCGAATGCTCCGCAATCAGCGAGCTGACTGGCGCGTCCCCTACATCAGCGATGCGGCATCAAGCAAAGGGAGCGCGGCCCGTAAGTGCGTGGACCTGCCGCACCATATGTGAGAAGGCGCGCCTGGTTCGGCCCGAAGCGCTGACTGGTGCCGCCATAGGAACCCTGGTCAAAAGGAACCCCGCGATGGCGATGTCCAGGCCTTCCGGTCCGGGTCTTTTCTATGCGCGCAATAGCCCGTGCTCGATGTGGACCGTCCGACGACCGCGTCCTTCGCCGTGGTGATCTCGCTCATATCCTACCTCCTCTCTTCCGTTGTAATCGAGAAAACCTATTTGCGTTGGCCTCAAGGGAAGGTCAATGTGAGTGCAGGGGTGGGAGAGTAATCTCGCCGTACTACGCGGTGACACGTCCTCGAATGAGGTCTGCAGCTCTCTCGGCAACCGCAATTGCTGTAGCATTCATCCCGCCAGAAACCGGACTAGGGAGCACAGAATTATCGACTACCCTCAGCCCTGACACTCCGCGAACGCGAAGCGAAGTATCCGTTACGCTCCTGTCATCTGAACCCATACGGCATGTGCCGGCATAGTGAGCGGCCGTTGACCCTACGCGCCGCGCAAAATCGTATAGTTCGTCGTCCGTGACGACGCCGTGGCCTGGCGTCGTCTCGCCCACACTCCACTTCTTGAGAGCATCCATTTCAAATACCTGCCGAGCAGTGCGCAATCCAACGAGCAGTCGCGGCCAGTCTGTTGACGCGCTAAGGTAGTTCGGACTTATGGCGGGCAACTCTTGGGGGTCTGCAGAGCGAACCAACACAGTCCCGGCGCTATCGGGACACGTCAGGAATACGCCGATTGTCATCCCCCCTGTACTCTCAAGAGCGCCTGGAACTGATGGCGAAAAACTCACTGGAGCGAACATAAGTTGCAAATCAGCAAATTTTGCTGATTGAGAACTCTTGCAATACAGAGAAGCCATGCTCGCCCCCAGAGTAAGCAGTCCCCGATTCCTAGTGAGGTACTTCCATCCCTCTAGGGCAATGCTGACAAAATTGTTCATCTCGTTGACCGTCAAGATGCCATGGGTGCGATGAGAAATTCTGACTATATATTGGTCACGTAGATTCTGCCCGACGTTAGGTGAGGCATGAACGACTTGAACGCCGATTTGCTTGAGGTGTTCAGGGTCCCCGACCCCGCTGAGCTGAAGCAATTGAGGCGACCGCAGAGTGCCACAAGAAACAATGAGCTCACGTCGTATTCTAACTCGTCGGAGAGTTCCGTTTAGGACAAACTCGAGTCCTTCTACCTCCTTCCCCGCGAACAAAATCCGGGTGCAAACGGCATTCGTCTCGACTCGCAGATTGCGGCCCTTCTTCAGCGCGGGACGAAGGTAGGCGGAAGCTGTACTCGCCCTGAAGCGACCCTTGCGATTCTGTTGGAAGAGGCTGGCCCCCTCCCTGTCCGGAGAATTCATGTCCGCTACCTCTGCATATCCAGCCTCGGCCGCCGCTCTTACAAAATCCCGCGCAAGTGGATGCACCGTGCGAAACGGCGCGACCGAGACTGGACCGAAAGTGCCGCGATGCTGGGACGCTTCACCTTCAAAGGCCTCTGATTTTCTAAAGTACGGAAGTAATCCTGCGTAATCCCAACCCCGGCACCCCAGGTCCTTGGCCCACCAGTCATATTCAGCAGCTTGTCCCCTCGCGAATAGGATGCCGTTTATGGAACTGCTGCCGCCGAGACCTCTGCCGGCAGCCGCAATAATGCTCCGATCAAAGGTCTTGGAATCCGGCTCGGTTTTATACATCCAGTTGAAGCGGGGATCCTTCAACAGGTAGAAATAGCCTGCTGGAATGTGGATGAAGGGGCTCCAATCGCTCGGGCCGGCCTCCAACAATAGCACTGAGTTCTCGTCCTCGGATAATCGAGCGGCGAGGACGCTACCTGCCGACCCAGCGCCAGCGACGAGGTAGTCGGTCTCAAAATCCCAAGCTTTTACCATTCCTGGATCCACATTTTTTGCTGCAAAGCGCCCGCGCGATGGTCCTCGACATGTAGCTTCCTGTAATATTTTTCGTTTCGGCTTGGCTTTTGCCATCATCAGATGGATCGGGAAAGCTACGGAGGTTACCGCGATGCCGGAACAATATTCCAGATGGTATATCGTGTCAAGAAAGGACGAGCGCGCTGCCGGAATTCATGCAACATCCATCCAGACGCTTAACAACGCTCGCGCCGAAAAAGGCTGCCGTCGTCGCCTGCCCTTTGAGCGCGCCTGGACCTTGACAGCTGAGTCCCAATGATGTAAATAGCACTCTATTTGGAATATCATTCTGCTACGCATCACACTTATTTGCTAGACGCTTGGGAAAATGTCGCTTGACCCGCGTTAGAATATCGTTCTTAATAGAACGCTTCTAGGAGACTCAATGTGCGGGTGGTGAACTCTCTGGTCGAGCGATGTTTTGCTGTCATCGAGCTTCTTGCAAAGGAAGCATCGGCGATGCGGCTTGGCGAAATCGCTGAAAAGCTCGATCTTCAAAAAAGCGCTGCTCATCGGATGCTCAATTTGTTATCCGAAATAGGCTGGGTGGAGCAGGACCCGGTCACCGGCTTTTACAAACTTACACTCCGACTTGCCATTCTCGGACAGCGCTTCCTAAGCGCAACTCACCTAACAGACGTATGCCTGCCCGTACTGGAGGATTTGGCAACCGAAAGCGCGGAACTCGTTCGGATGGCAGTTGTGCAGGGTGAGACGTTGACTTGGATCGCACAAGTTCAAGGCGCTCGGAACGGATTGAAATATCAGCCCGAAATGGTGGCGAGAGTTCCCCTGGACACCACAGCCAACGGCAGAGCTTATTTATCCACGCTTAGCCAGATAGACGCAATTCGCATCGCAATCAATGACGGAGCCGGTGAGTGGCCTGTAGCCTCTGTAGAAGAGTTTATGAAGGAACTGGAACTGGCTCAAAAAAGAGGCTGGGCTATTTCCGACGGGGAGGCTGAGTCCGGTGTTGTTGCGATTGCTGCCCCTATTACTTTGGGAGGGAGCCAAACGGTCGGCACGGTTAGCGTCGCTGGACCGAGCTCGCGCTTAACTCCAGACCGGCACGAAAAAGTAGCATCGGCGGTGTTATCAACTGCCGCCAAACTTGGTGAACTCTGGCCCCTGAGGCAAGGATACAATAATACGCAGCAATCGGAATAATCCTTCGCTACAATTTATCTGCGGGGCGCAGGGTCCATTATTTTTGAAGATCGGCAAAGGCGGGTCTGATCTCAATCGCAGGACTGACGCAGCAGTCAGTTGGCCGATATCGGCTATGGGTGCCGTAGCGTTGTCTGCGTATGAGCGCTTTGAAGCGGTGTGCGCTGCTGTCAGCAGAGCGCCATTGCGTTCAGACGGTGAACATGGATCTGCAACGGGTTTTCGCACGGCACATGGGAATTCTCAGCGCGGTTGTTCAATCCTTTGTGCGACTGGTGCTTCTTCCGGTATTACCTGCCGCCTTGCCGCCCCATAGGAGCGCAACTCGTCGGTGATTATGCGACGTACGCTTCCATTCCGACGAGGCAGGGTGGTAGCCGCTCGAAGACTTCAACATGTAGTGGCGGCGCAGCTGGCGCGCTGGACGACGACTTTGCCGGTGCCATCAATCGCATGAATCTGAAACACCGACTTCGCAAGGTCGATGCCAACGGTAGAATGTCATCCGGTATATCAACGATAAAGACCCTTCAACCCGATCTGCAATGCGCTGGCGATATAGTTTGAGCAGGTGGCATAACCGTCAAGGGCGCTGTCACGTTATTCACCGTGACGACGCGTACGCCGCTGCATGCGACCAAATTGTGTGTCTGGCTGAAAGCCATGTGGCTGTTGCTGCAATCCGATAAGGGCTTGTCCTCGGCGCGCCTCGCCGAGACCCATGGGGTAAGCCAGCCGACGGCCTTGCGTATGGGACATGCATTGCGGCTCATGGTGGCGCGGGAAAACATGCTCGCCGGCACGGTGGAGATCGACCACTTCCATCTCGGTGGAAGCCCCCGAAAGCATCCGGATGAACCGCCTTCGGGCCAAGGGCCGGAAAGGTCAGGCGAACACGGATAAAACGCCGGTTATGGCAATGGTGCAGCGACCCACCGATGGCACACCCGGCGCTCCGGCCGGCGATGCACGAGCCGCAGTCGTGGCCGGTCTCCCGCGGATAACGCCGGCACTATACGAGCTACGGACCTGGAAAAGGATCAAGTGACCCAATTTGCGCGTCACAGAGGCCCGTGTCGCATCAAAATGGAAAACCAAAGTCCCTGTTTCCGGACGTTTGAAGAGGAAGTGCAGTATGAATCGGTCGTTGCAAAACCACGCAGAGTGACGGCAGCGATCTTCCAACCTTTGCGTATCCGCGCCAGCGCCTCGTCGAAGCAGGCGGTCTGGCAGAGCGACTTGATATCATGTTGCCGGCAAAGACGATCTCACGCTGCCGGAGCGCAGCAGGTCGAGGAACTCGTCGCGGTAGCGGTGGACGCAGAACGAGTCTGACAGTGTCATGACACTTCGCGGCCCGCTGCATGCGTCAGCTTCGCTGTCTGCCGGATCGCTTACTTGGCGCGCGACGGAGCTCACAGATAGCCTACGAAATAGATGACCTCGGCGCGAGCTCATGATTATAGCCTCCGGCGAAGGGGACACGTGGAGCGAGCCGTTCGCGCTAACCTCGAACATGAAATGGCACGCGTCGTCCTGCAACATCCTTTAGACGGTTTTCTCATTTGGCACGGTACTTGCGCGGTCATTCGCAGACATGTGACGGAGCAAGGAGAGATCGTTGATGATTACATCACCAAAAGAAACCGCTGCGGCGCGCCTCCCGGACCCCTCTAAGAGCGACGCTCGAGTGAGGCATGGCCTCCGCGGGTCGCAGGCGCTGTCGCGGCTGCTCCAATACCTGGAGGTGCGCAAAATCCTAGACGTCGGGTCCGGAGCCGGCGAGCACGCCGCAATAATGCGGGCGACGGGCCGGAGCGCGTTCATGGTCGACCTGGCGCCGCCTGCCGATCATGTCGGCGATTTCATGGAATGGCGCGGCGGCCATCACGAGTTCGATGCGGTGTGGGTCTGCCACGTGCTGGAGCACCAACCGAATCCAAACGCATTCCTGAGGGCATGCCTTGATCGCCTTCGCCCCGGCGGTCTCATCGTTGCGACGGTTCCGCCGATGAAGAATCAAATTGTGGGCGGACATGTGACGCTCTGGAACGCGGGGCTTCTCCTTTATCAGCTGATCTTGGCAGGGTTCGATTGCCGCCATGCGCGCGTCGGAACTTATGCCGACGGGCCCGGGTATCCGGTCTACAACATCAGCGTTGTCGCCACAGCGCCGGGGCTCCCAATCCGCCTGCCTCCGCTCAGGATGGACGCTGGGGATATCGAGCGCCTGGCTGACTTCTTTCCTTGTCCAGTCCGTCAGGGATTCGACGGTCGGCTTCCCGACATAAACTGGTGATCGGATGCATCGTCTCCTGACCATCAAGCGGGCGGTCCGCCGACGCTGGGTCGCGAGGCGCTGACAATCGGCGACCTGTCATTGGCTCGCCGGCACAGGTCGAATCACCAGGATCGTGGAAGACGAGGTGACGCTCGACGCAGATGAATACGTTGTCGATCCTGAGACCGGCTGGTTTCGACACACGACCCCAGGCGACCTTTAATGCCGGAGATTAATGGCGCGGTGACTAAATAGTACCTCAAGATTGGAGTGATGAGGTTGTCTAATCGCGGCAGGGACGTCAAGTATCTTCGCGCTTTGAGATGCGTTTGCCGGGTACACGGTTGTCTTCGCAGTCGACATCAGTCGCCGCATGATAGAGGTTCGCGGGAGGAGCCTTCAATGTGGACGACGCACTTTGCTGAGTCAGCGGTGCAACCCCATCGGCGCGTCGTCAGGCCGAGCTAGGCACCAACAGAGCGGGACTTCTTGAAGTTGTCAGGCTCCTCGAGGGCGGTGACGAAAGAGATCGCGGTGATTGGCCCTGGTCCCACGTCATAATGCCCATCTCGCTACGCTGTTGAAAGACAAGGGTCTTCTGATCCGAATCGGATGATAGCGGCCCCTTGGAGCACGACTTGATCCGCTCGATCAGATGCGAATCTTCGATATTTCCTCGTTTGATAACCCAAGGTGCGCCCATGCAATATTGCTGGGCAGGGATGATGCCGGCGCGAATCTGGCGAAGGACCGTCGCAGGGCTCAGATTGAGCATGCTGGCGGCTTCAGTCAACGTGACTTCGCCGCGCTCGGCCGATCGTTTGGATGGCGTGGTTCATAGATTCCATCCTCATCGACAATCAGCGTGCCAACCAGTCCGCAAAATTCGATCAGCGTGTGCCAGTCGCGTCCATTGCGCGCCAGACGCGACACTTGGATCGCAAAGACGGCACCGACGCGGGCTTTGCAGATCACTGCCAACAGCTTCTCGAAGCCCGGACGACTGACGCCCGACCCCGAGCGGCCAAGGTCGTCGTCGCTGACTGTCACATCCGTCCAGCCAAGGGCATGGGCACGGTCGGCAAGTCCATATTGACGCCGCCGGCTCTCATGATTATTGGCAAGCTGATCGACGGTGGATTGCTAAATGTAGATGAAGGCGCCGCGCGCCAGATGGTCAGACGTAATCTTCATCGCCGGCCTCCGTCACTGCGGGGACGCTGAGCGTTTCCGACAGCAGCGCGCTCACAAGTGGCAATAGCTTCGTCCGCTCGGACGCTGCTATCGGCACCGGTGGGGTCTTGGGCACGAAGAGATCGAATTGGCGGTGACAGGGTTGCCGTTGCTTCATGCTTGTATCCTCCTTCGTGACGGGAATCGTCACGCAGCAAGGGTTAGACAGGCATCGAGCTCAAGACGAAGTTCGTGCAGATACGCCAGCGGCAGACGGGGACGCTCCGTCATCATCATCGCCTTCGCTTGATCTTCCGTCATCCAGATCGGCAGATGCGCCAGGGTGCCGTCAGGCTGGCGGATGGTCAGACTGACCTCGTCACCACGACGATTGCGGCCGGCAACAGTAACCGTTTCCCGCCACGGATCTGGTTGGAGTTCGGTCGTGATCCTGGCCAGCCGGGCGCGTGCCGCCACGAGCGTGCGCGTCAGCACGCTGTCGAATCCTTTCACCCGCACCGCTTGGAAGAACCCTACTTCTGCAAGATGCGCCAAACCGTCCGCGTCGTTCGCGTCGGTTTTGTTCGGCGCCATATCGAGCGCAGCTTTGGCATGGCGCGCATCGATGCAGATCGCCGGCACTTTCTCGGCACGCAGCGAATGATAGAACCACACCGACAGCGGCCCGGTTTCGAACACCACGCGTTTTGCCGCTGGCGCTCGCTTGCGGATAAGGTTGGCAATGATCCTGGGGTCTGAGGCGCACGTCCCGCGCCAGACGCGCTTGCCTTCACGCCGCACAGAAATCGCCGTCTCTTTCAACGACACCGTCGAGACCGATATATTCTTCCATGGCTGTTCTCCAATGATGCTCGGGCTCGGCGTCAGGTCTTGAGCCCGTATTTCCATCCTATCGGGGAACAGCCACCCTCCAAGACTACGATTGATTTCCAGGGCAACTCGCTCCCGCGATTACATGGCGTGATCGCGGAGCATCCAGCACTCAGCTAAACTGCTGACGTTTGACCTCGCCATGTGGAGAAATGGAATGACGAAGCACTTTGTTGGTCTGGATGTTTCCCTCGACCTGACATCGGTATGCGTCCTTGACGAAGCCGGCGCCGTGGTGTGGCGTGGCAAGGTTGCCTCAACACCGGAAGCCTTGACTGAAGCGATTCGCAAAAATGCACCATCAGTTGTGAAGATTGGCCTGGAAACAGGACCGTTATGCACGTGGCATTGGCACGCACTCCGGGAAAACGGCCTTCCTGCCGTCTGCCTTGATGCCAGGCATGCGAAGGCGGCATTGTCGGTTCAGCTGAACAAGACTGATGATAATGATGCCTACGGCTTAGCCCAGATTATTCGGAGCGGCTGGTATAAGGAAGTTGCGGTCAAGAGCCTCGACAGCCATCGTGTGCGGACCTTGCTTTCCTCCCGTGCCCAGCTGGTCAACATTCGCCGCGATCTCAGAACAAAGATACGTGGGCTTTTGAAGACATTCGGCAGGATTGTCGGGAAAGTCAGTGGAAGGAAATACGAGGAATCCGTTCGCGAGCTCTGCGCGGGAGAGCTTGGGCTGGAAGGTGCTGTTTTCAGCGTTGCTGGCTGTCCGCGCACGCATTGAGCAAGAAATCAGAACGTTGGAAGAGCACATTCTCGGGTTCGCCAAACACAGCGATCCGTGCCGCCGGTTGATGACACCAGGCCGAGCCAAGCTGCGAACTGACGACCGTTCTTGAAGCAAGTTCGATCACCTACAGCGGCGATCAAGGCAGTTGCCGTTAGCGGAGCGATGCCTTCGATCTTGCCAAGCTGCTGACACTGGTCGTTGGAGCGGAAGATTTCCCGTATCCGCTGGTGATAGGTTGCGATGCGCCGGTCGAGTTCGACCAGCTCCGCTTGCAATTCCCTCACGAGCGCCCGAACCATGTCGCTGATTCCGTCATTATCATTCCCGACGATGACGGCAAGGCCGCGCCGCAACTGCGTGATGTCGCGGGCGATGATTATACCATGTTCGGATAGGAGACCACGGGCCTGATTGACAAGCCTCACCCGATCGACCAGCCGTCGACGACGCGATGAACGGCCTGGATCGCCAGCTGATCGATCGACTTTGGCGGCACAAAGCGCATTGAGGGCCGGCTAACTGGTTCGCAGATGGCTTCAGCATCGTTGCGGTCATTCTTGTTGGATTTCACGTAAGACGCTGGCATCAGTCGCACCTCATGGCCGAGATCGGAAAGTACCCTTGCCCAATAGTGCGCCCCGTTCGAAGCCTCCATGACGACCAGGCTTTGCGGCAGATTGGCGAAGAAGCGGGCGACCGCATCGCGGCGCAGCGTCTTACGCAGGACAACCTTACCGTGGCAGTCGACGCCATAAACATCGAAGACGTATTTCGCCAGATCCAAACCTATTCGAACAACCTGCATGACATCCTCCAATGAAAGAACTCAAGGGACAAAACACCCTTTTGCGGTGCGGCTTTCCTTGGGTTCGGTTGCGTTTTGACCGGTCCTGCCGCCGGTCGGCTAATACTTTCGTGTGCGCAGAGCTGACCTTGCTCTGCGGCTCTCGAACCATTCTGCAATCCGTGACCCTGACGCCGTTCGTCTGTTCGGCTTCGGTCACATAGTGCGTTCGGCTCCCGGCTTCCCATTCTCCTTCAGGAGCGCAACCCGGCGCTGCCGGGCTCGCTAGGATGTCATCAGGACAGTCGGGATAGTGTGGACGCGCATTCCTGGCCGCTCGCGCCGCGCCGCTCGTAAGGGCGCTGGTCGCGCAGCAGTTGGAATGCGATCGTCAATAGTCTCCGCGCCACCGCCACCCTGGCCTTGTTGGCGCCGCGCGGCTTCAGACGCTCATATTGGTCTCTCAACTCCGCATCAGTGGCGATGGCGGGCGTGACCGCTTCGACAAAGGCCCAGCGAAGCCATTTGTTGCCCTGCTTGATGATCTTGCCGTTATAGGTCTTGCCCCCGCTCGAATAGGTCGAGGAGACAAGTCCGGCATAGGCCGCTAGCTTTTTCGGGCTGCGGAAGCGGGATATGTCGTCGATCTCGGCGTCGATCAGCCGGGCAAAGAACTCCCCGATGCCAGGAATGGTCTTCAGCAACCTAACGTTGGCGTTCGCCTTCGTCATCTCCGGATCGACCTCACAGGCGAAAGCTTGCGTGGAAAACAGCCCAACAAAGCTTGACACCACATGCGAACGAAATGACAACAATCACGCCAGCAGAGCCCCGGCCCCAGGGGGCGAGATCATCTCGGAATCCGGGGGCGGAATAATCTCGGAACAAAGGGGCGGCTTCGTCGGAATCGGCAGGGAGGGCGGGGTCCATACCCTTGGCCTCCGCTCCCGACATCGAAGTGCCATAGTGTGGCTCTCAAAAGTCACATGACGGAGAACCGTCCATGGCAGAGATTACCACGGTCGGTCTGGGTATCGCAGTATCGCCAAGCAGGTTTTTCAGGTTCATGGTGTCGACGCTGCCGGAGCAGTCGTCGTTCGTCGAAAGCTTCGGCGCGATGACGTTGTTGGATTTTTCGAAGCTTTGCCGCCATGCCTGATCGGCATCGAAGCTTGCGCGACAGGACACCATTGGGCTCGACTTCTGGCAGGACTCGGCCATGAGGTGCGGCTGATGCCAGCGTCTTACGTGAAGCCATATGTCAAGCGGCAGAAGAAGGTCAAGTCCGGGAACTGCTGGATAAATTCTGGCGGGGCTCCTTTGCCGCTGCTTCCTTGTCGAGGCCGTTTCGGGCCTCGTATTCCTGATCGAGTTCCTGCTGACGGCGGTCATCTGGCGGCGCTCGAAGTCGTTGATCCTGATTGCCCGCCACCGCTCGGCAGCTCGGATCATGGCGCCGAACATGAGCTTGAGAACGTCTCGCCGCAGGCAATGGGAATGATCTTTAGCCTGCGCGGCCCCTCGACGAACAGACGTCAGAAGATTGGTGGTCCTGATGGCGCGGCGGTGAGTGATCGGCATTCTCAGATGCGCGATTGCCGCTTCGAAGTCGTCCATGAAGCAGGCGACCGCGCTCGGCAGCTCGGCCTCCTAGTCCTTCACCAGACCGGCGGCGAGATCGCGGGCAATGGCGCGCGAGCGGGCCTGATAGGCGGCGGTGGCGCGGGCCTTGAACTCGGGCCAGCGGTCTTCCGGCACCTTGGCGGCGAGATTGCGCATCCGGTGCGCCAGGCAGCGCTGACGCTCCGAGCACGGAAAGCAGGTCTCGATCGCCTTGATGATGCCGGCTGCCCCGTCGCACACGACGAGCAGCGGATCGCCGAGCCCGCGGCCGCGCATGTCCTGGAAGAAGGCGCTCACCGTCTCGGCGTCCTCCTTGGAACCCGCCATCAGATGCAGAAGCACTTTGGCGCCAGATGCCGTAAAACCCCAGGCGGCCAGCACCGGCTCGCGCTTCTGCCCGGGGCGGATGCGTTCGGCGATGCCGTCGACGAACAGATAGGCGATCTCATATTCGCCAAGATCGCGCGTGGCGAACTCCTGGTAGTCTGCCCATAGCCGCTCGCCGATCTCGCTGACCGCGGTCTTCGACAGGATCAGCCGCCTCGTTTCGTCGCGGAAGGCGTCCTCGATGTCGCGCACCGAAAGACCGCGTGCCAGCAGTTCCACCGCCAGGTCCTCGAGCGCCTCCGTGCGTCCCTTCAGATGCTCGCGGATCTCGGAACGAAACGGCTCATTGCGGCCCGCCACCTGCGGGGCCGAGTATTCCACAAAGCCTTCCGCCGTCTTCAGGCGCCCGCTGCGCACGCCGTTGCGGTAACCCTGGCCGGGGCTCGGCGCCATGTTCGTAATAGTCCCGCCCGACCGCATCCCGGCTTTCTCCCTCCAGTGCTTCCTCCACGATCAGGCGGGTCGCAAGCTTCCACAGATCCGAGCGACCCGCCGGTGTGGAAAGACGCCCTTCAATCAGGTCGGAAAGGGATTGGCGCGTGCGCATCGATGCCGGTATTCTCATCGTCATGGGGTGCCTCCTTGCTGGTGCCGGCGCCAACCGGCATGGGCTTCTGATTCCTCAGCAAAGGATGCACCCCGCCCTCAATTTCCAGCAAGTTTAGGACTTCACCCTCAGGCCTGCCGGTGCCGGTACACGAATTGCGCCGCTAGCGATCAGCGCATCGATGCGGTCTTGATCGATGCCAGTCTCGCGCAGAACCTCAACCGAATGCTCGCCTAGATCGGGGGCAGGACGATCGAAAACGAGCGCAGAGCCTGAAAGCTTCAGCGGCTCCAGCGCGACACGATAGCGGCCGCCGTAACTGTGTTCGACCTCGCAGACTAGATCGCTGGCCACATCGGGATCGGCCAGCGCCTCGTCGACACTGCGTACAGGAGCCAGCAGGATACCGGTGGGTGCAAGGCGCGTAAGCGCGTCGTCACTGGCCAGCTGACGCAGTCGACCTGACAGGATGCCGGCGATCTCGTCCCGCTTTGTCCAAGCGCCGGTGCCCTCCAGCAGCGGTATGATCCGGTCGCTGAGGCCCAACGCCGTGGCAATAGCAGGCAGCGATGCGGGATCAGCCACCAGAGCAATCGCGCCGTCCAAGGTCGAGTAGATGCCGTAAGGCGCTGGCTGGTGACTGTGACTAATTCCATTCCGGCCCCGACAGGCCTGTTCTTGTGCGTTCAGTGCATAGCTGGATTCAGAGGCCAGCAAGTGAATTGCGCACGACATCATATCCACACGCACCCATTGACCAAGGCCTGTCTGGTCGCGCTGGCGCAAGGCCGCCTGGATCCCGATAACCGCCTGCGAAGCCGTATAGGTATCAACGATGTAGGCACCAGCAGGAACGGGCGGGCCCTCGGCTGCCCCACCCAGGCTGGCGATGCCCGACAGAGCTTGAATGATCAAATCCTGCCCCGGCTTGTTTCCGCTTGGGCCAGCCGGATCATAAGCTGCAATCGAGCAGTAAATCATCCCAGGGTGCTCGGCGAGAAGGGCGGAACTGCCTAGTCCCATCCGCTCCAAGACACCAGGTCGGAAATTCTCCAGAATGACATCCGTCTGGGCGATCATCTCGCGCATGACTGCCACAGCCTCCAGCCTTTTCAGATCTATGCACAGTGAACGCTGGTTGCGGTTCATGCCCAAGAAATAGGGGCTGGGTGAGTCCGGAGACGCCGTAGGGTCCTTAATAGCGCTACGCTGATAATCGCCCGCCGGAGCCTCGATCTTGATGACCTCCGCCCCAAGCGAACCAAGATACTGTGCCGCGATTGGCCCCGCCGCATAGTGCGTGAACGCCAAGACGCGAATTCCCCTCAGCGGACGCACGTCACAATGCTCCCGCGGGCGACCTTTCGCTGCCATAGTGGTATTCAGCATTTTAGTGGCTCCGTTCGTTCTGTTACTATGCTGTTTAGAGTTGCAGTTGTTCACGAGTCGATGGTGTTTTGTTCACAGAAACCACCTGCCAACTCGTTATCCAGCGAGCGGCAAACGCGGCGCCCGAATCAAGCGCTGGGTCGCGGCGCGCATCATTCCCGCGACATAGACGGCCGGAAAAGGCGCGGGCGATCAGAAATTGTTCAGGACCTGACTACTCTCCGAGGGATAGTTATCAATTCGGGCGGCATTTTACCGCTCTCCAGAGAGAGCGGTCGGGCTTGATTCGCAACGGGACAAGATTTCTTGAGTGTGCTCGCCGAGTTTTGGCGGGGGAAGCCGAATTCCGGTTTTGTAGCAGTCAAATTGTAGCGGTTGGTTCACGTGCCATTCGCCGTCGTCGTTTGCACTAAGCCGGACAAATAGGTCTCGTGTGCGCAACTGCGGATCTCTTGCGACTTCATTTAGCTCGAGCACATCCCCCCAAGGAATTTCGATCGTATTAAAAATATTTGCCCATGCGTCCAGCGGTTCCTTCGCGATCGCGGCGGCAAGTTGCGCGCGATAGTCAGACGCGTGTTGCACGCGATCCTCGTGGGTTGCGGAGGCCAGGTGCTCCAAACCAGTGCTCCGGCACAAAGCCTGCCAGTAGTGATCTTCATGCGCGATACTCAGCGTAATCACCTTTTTATCTGCGCAAGTGAATGTCCCATAGCCGGGTTCTTCCTCGTATACCTCCGCCATTGGTCTTCCGTTTAGACTCGCATACAAATACGCAGTCATCCATGATACCAAGCTATCGGTCATGGCCAGATCGATGTAGCAGCCGTGTCCGGTTCGCTCCCGCGCCAGCAGAGCCGAGACGACACCAAGTGCCGCTAGCGTACCTGAGGCGAGATCGGCAACCGGCAAATGAAACGGTACCTGCAGAGTTCCGGTTCGACGGTGCTGAAACAGAACCCCGGCCAAGCCTTGGCAGGAGAGGTCGTGAACCGGGCGCCTGCGGTAAGGGCCATTTTGACCGAAGCCAGTCAACGACAGATATATCAGGCGGCGATTTAGCGAACTGACTTCCACGTAACTCAACCCGAGCTTTTTCATCACGTCGGGCCTATAGCCCTCGATTAGCACGTCCGCAGTTTTGCTCAACTCGGATAGAGATTCTCGTCCGGCCGCTGACTTAAGGTCAAGGACAACACTTCGCTTGTTGCGGCTCAACGAGGAAAAAAGGCTTTTGTACTTTCGAGCCGGATCACCTCCGTCGGGCCTCTCGATAAGAGTAACCTCTGCGCCTAGATCCGCAAGTAGCAAGGTCGCATACGGGCCCGGATACTGTTCCGCGAGGCTGAGTATTCTCACTCCCTCAAGTGGTGATCCGATCATAAGCACCTCCAGTCAATAGTTATATTGTCGAACACGGCATATTGCTACAATGGTATTTGGAGCCTACCCTATTCGACGTGCCGACAGTGATAAGATTTCGTGAAAGATTGCAACAAATACCGATTGTTTCCCGGATTCCCGCCACGACCATCGGGAACTTGGGAAGAGAATCATTAACCTTCGCATTCGCGAGGGCGACTTCAAGCGCGTGAGCCATATTTCAGACTTTCAGACCATGGCACGGAAGCTTTGAGTCGAACGAACTTTTGGTTGCGGTGGGCCGTTAGGTCCGTTTCCGCTCTGCCATCCTCCGGGTCGTCGTCCGTTCCGGATCGAGTACCCTCATGCTCGGGTGGATCACCTCAGCGGGTGCGGGATATACGCGGTCAGCCGACTTAATGAGGTCCCCGCAACCCATTCGGCCAGGCGTCATCACAGTGCCGTATGACTAAGCTCGGAGAACTGGTCGGAAAGGGAATCCGGCATCTTGTACTGCCCGCTCGAACCTGCTGCCGTCGAACCCAGATGCATGCAGAAGAATGCTATCATGCGAGTGACTGCCACCTTGCCCTTTTTTCATAATGATCCGCTTCCACATGCCTCCCACGTTGGCGCCGCAGGGGCCACTTACTCGCTCCACATCATCTACACAACGGGACACGACCAAAGGTTGCCTACTTGATCGACGAACGGATAATGGACGAGGCTTTCTCCGCAATTGCCATTGTTACGGCATGGGTGTTGACAGATGATGCTATTGGCATGACCGACGCATCGACAACTCGCAGTCCCCTCACTCCGTAAACCTGGAGTTCAGGATCGACAACAGCGCTTTCATTAATCCCCATTCGACAGGTGCTTGAGAAGTGAAGAGCGGACGCACCATATGCTCGTGCATGACCTAGAAGCTCCGCGTCACTTGTTATTGAAGGGCCAGGCAGGGTCTCGCAAGCGCTAAATCGAGCGAGTTTGGGAGTCTTGAACAGTCCGCGTGCTAATCTTATGCCTGCCAGGAGGACCGAACTGTCCAAATGTGCAGTGAGATAGCCGAGCGATATGGCAGGAGGGACATTCGGGTCGGCGGAAACGATACTCACACGTCCACTGCTTTCAGGAAATGATTGCCATAAGCCTACTGTCATGCCCGGCACCGACTCAAGTTTGCCTAAGCCAGCGTAGCTTCCTGGAGTGAAGCTCAATTGGAGGTCGGCAGCGACCACGCCGTCCCGGCTTCGAGCGAAGAGAACTGCGTTGCTCGCCCCTATGGACATAAGGCCTCCTCCTAGCAAGGCATATGCTAACGACTCGCGCAAAAGTCGCCACCCTCGTGCCCGCTCATTGAGCGTTACGCAGCCTCGAACTCGGTGCGCGACTCTAACAAGGAAGTGATCCTTCAAGTTTTCGCCAACACCAGCCGCATGATGCACCAACGGAATGCCATACCTCGATAGAAGGTTGGAAGCCCCAACGCCGGACAACTGCAATATTTGTGGTGACTTGAGAGCTCCTGCGGCGAGGATAACCTCCTGCCTTGCCTTCACATTGAATAGATGGCCATCCCGTAGGAATTCAACGCCTATCGCGCCACGACCTTCAAAGAGTACACGCGTGCAAAGCGCATTTGTGATCAGTTGAAAGTTTGGACGCGCTCTCGCCCGCTTCAGGAATGTACTTGAGGTGCTTGCCCTGAAGCGACCTTGGCGATTCTGCTGAAACCATCCGACACCGATATCTCGGGGACCATTGATGTCCGAAAGCATGGGAAAGCCGAGAGACCTGGCGCTCTCGATGAATGCCCAAGATAGCGGATGCTGGACTGCCAAAGCCGTCACCGGAAGAGGGCCATCACTTCCCCGGTCTGCAGAATGGCCCCCATCGTAGTGCTCAATCGATCGGAAGTGGGGCAATAGTTCAGCATAGCTCCAACCCGTGCATCCAAGCTCAGCCCAGCGATCATACTCCTCCGGATACCCGCGAACGAACAGCGTTCCGTTTATCGAACTGCTACCGCCCAAAACCTTTCCCTGAGATAGATCAAGCCTCCGATCATTGAGCTCCGGACACTGTTCACTACGGAATCTCCAGTTGATCGCTTTGTTATTTTGAAGCTTGAGAAACCCGGCTGGCACATAAATCAATGGGTTCTTGTCAACTGGACCCGCTTCAAGCAGCAAGACTCTGAAGCGCCCATCTTCGGATAATCGGTCAGCAACAACGCTGCCGGCCGACCCTGCTCCGACAATGCAGTAATCGCATTCAAAGTGATGCGTGTTTCTCTTTGCCCGCAATCGCTTATTCCTTGGACCGTTAGATGCTTAACTCGGGTCAAATCGCGCTTTATAAAGTCGTCACACTCCCGAGTGAGCAATTCGAACTGATGACCCCCAGACGTAAGTGGCTTTAGAGCGGCCAACGCCGAGCTTGAGGTCGTCGGTGGCGACCGGTGCTCCGGTTGTCAACGAGGGTGAACAGGCATGCCCCCTGGCCGTCGTGCCAGATCACCTTCAGGAGATCACCTCTGCGTCCGCGAGAGCAGAACAGATGTCCGCTCAAGGAAGCATCTGCGATCCGCTACCCGCCGCAGTTCCCGTTCCGGTGGCGATGTGCCTGCGCTGACCGATGCAGTCACTCTCTTGAGTTCAAAGAACTGGAACACTCTCCCCCCCTCGGGGAGGGATCCTCGAGCGATCAGCTCGATGGCATATCCGTTTGCCTTGGCCAAATCAGACAGAGCTGTAACGCGATCGCCTTCAGCAAATTCCAGGAGTACTCGTCCGCTTTCCGCGAGATGCGCTGGCGCCTGTTTCAGAAAACTCCGGAGCATCTTATAGCCAGGATCGAAGACCCCCCGCTCGAGATCATTGGCATACTCGTAGTCTTCCGGAACGTAAACGTCCGGAATATTCCAGTAGATCGTATCGAACTTTTGAGAGGATTCCACGGCAGAGAACATGTCGCTTTGCATAACCACGATGTTGTTGATGCGATTTCGTTCAGCGTTCTCCCGGGTATTCGCTACCGCACGAGGATCTATGTCGACTGCGACGACGACGGCAGCTCCGTTCTTCGCCAAGTAGATTGAGGGCAGCCCCATGCCGCAGCCGATTTCAAGAACGCGCTGTCCCCTGATGGACGGAAAGTTCTCTACAGACCACCGCCATGAGAAGTAGTGAGACGGTGGGAACACGCCTTCATGCACGATGAGATCCAGCCCGAACGCATTCATAACGTATGGGTAGGTCTGCTTCTGACTATCAGCTAGACGTCTTTTCACCTGATCGATTTCGTTCACCATGCCCATACGTCTACGCCTTTTAGCTGATGCACAATCGTGTAGCGGGCTCAGATAGCCGCTTTGTCACGCGACCAAAGCCCATGCGCGTGAATCTTAGCAGGGGTGCGGAGCATAATTCTTGAATTTACCGCAATGATTTGTGTATAAATGTGACATCAAAGCCGTTCGATCAGAACGTGTTTTCTTCGACTTGCTCGTGCAGAGTCGGCGAAATGCTCAGCGGGGTGAACGGTGGATCAGTAGCTGCTGAAGGCTCAAGGCCGTGCGCCTTCTACGATTAACGGCGGTCCTGTAGCCGGGCGGGATGCCTGTTTCGCATAAAGGCCTACTCGGGCGGAGCATTTTGCACCAACCGAGCCGCCGCCGGCGGAAACGCAATTTTGGCGCTTCGTCTCCATTACCATCCGATGACAATCTGTTCCATTTCCCGGCTAATCTTGTCCCGCCTTCGACCAGGGTCATTGGGAAGCCTCGCTGGGGCGCGGATGACGAGACCGGATCATGAAGGGCTAAGAGTCACCGCGCCGATTCCAGCGCTTCGTAGCCATCCAATATCCGAATACCAGTCTGTTCCCTTATCCCCGCCACCCTGAGAATCATGATTATTTGCGAAGCCTCGTCACGGAACGCGGTGCGAGATCCAACGCGTACGACGGTTTCAAAGCCTACTTCCCCGACTGTTTGATCGTTAATTTTGGGATGCCATGTCGCCTTCTCTGTCAAGCTGTTTCGAGCATCTGGGCGGCTTCGCGAACGGACGTCACCATTTCATCAATATGGTCCGTCGACATCGGAGTGGACAGGCATAGTTGGCAGGTCGGAGAGACGATCACACCTCTCTTTTGCAGAGCCCAAATGAGCGTATCCATTTTTTCTTGCTGCTCGGGCGCTGCGTAGGCCTCGCGGTAGTCTTTAGGAGCTTCAGGTCCCCGGTGTATGCGAAACATCGACCCCATCCCCGTCACCGAATATGGCAGGTGTTGCTGACGAAACATCTCGACCAACGAAGAGCGGGCATATTCGGCCAAATCATCCAATCGCTGAAAATCTTCCTCTGATAGACATTGCATCGCGGCAATGCCGGCGGCCATTGAAATCGGATTGGCACTGAAGGTGCCTGCCTGAGGAACGAGAGCCTTACCATTCGTCGTATCAAACGGAAGCATGAATCGGGATGGGCCTCCGACTGCACCGATTGGCAGGCCGCCACCTATAATCTTGGCAAAGGCGCAGAGATCTGCTTCGAACCCAAATCGGGTTATCCCGCCGCGATAAGATAACCGAAAGCTCATCACCTCGTCAGAGATCAGGACGATGCCGTGACGGGCTGTGAACTCGCGCAGAAAGGCAAGATAGCGGGGGTCTATGGGAACTAATCCGACACGTTGGGGAAGAACATCTATTAGGACCGCCGCGAGCCTGTCCTTGTTCGCTTCGAGAATTTCCCGGCTTGCTCGCAATTCGTTGAACGGCAAGACGACCGTGTCGGCGACAACGGACTCAGACATTCCCGTTGAGTAGGGTATCCCGCGCGGCGCCGACTGCGATCCCCAGTTCGCCGGTGTAGAATCGAGGCTGACTTCAACCGAATCATAGCTTCCATGGAAGCTTCCTTCTATCTTAGCAATTTTCGGCCTCCCCGTTAAGGCACGCGCGGCTTTAATGGTATACATGACCGCTTCAGTCCCAGAGTTCATGAAGCGGATCTGTTCGAAATAGGGGACTCTTCCACAGAGCAGTTCGGCAAGTTCAACTTCCAGTTCCGTCGGCCCACTGAAGCCAACACCAAGCTCCAGTTGATCGCGAAGCCTGTCCAATACCGGTCGACAGCCATGACCGTGGATTAAGGCCGTAAAGTTATTCAAGAAATCGAGATATCTGTTGCCATCGATATCGAAAAGATGAACGCCTGCCCCCCTAGCGAAATATATTGGGTGATGGCGCTGGAAGATGGCCAGACGAGCATTCCCTCCGGTTATGACGCGCTGCGCGCGCTCAAACAGTTCGGCAGAGCGGAAAAACTGCCGTCCAGTTAAGCTTGTATGTTGGTCAATGTTAGTTGATGTCATGGCGCACCTATATCTTTCTCGGCTGCAGTTCACCGCTTAAGAAAAGCCAGAACTGACAATCCGCTACCAATTGACTCAAGCGCGACTCGGCCCCGCTAAGGAAAGCGATCTCTACCTCAGTCACGATCCAGGGTTTTAGCCAGGAGAGGTTCGATAGTCACGTAAAGGTTTTCTTGCAAGACTGTGAACAAGACACGCACGACGGGCAGCTGGGCGGGTCCTCGTAGCGCGCTGCGACAACTGCGCTCATAGCGATTCAGGACGATCCGGCCAGCAAAACGACAGCAACCGCTCAGTTACTAAACTGCAGCACAAAGTTTACAAAAGATAATCCCTTTTACGGATTGATCGCCCCATACTGCCGCCTTTCGACGTCGCAGCGAGATCGCCAGTTAGGATGGAGGCTTATCATGGCAATTGTTAGTCAAGGGCCTACAGCTGTGCCCCCACGCGGAGAGCCTGCTCAGCGATATACCGACTGTGGCTGGAACCATAGCAGCAGCAAGATGGCCATGCTCGAGCGGGCCAGGGCAATCATCCGCCACGAGGCTGCCGCGTTGGAAACCCTTTCAAACCGGATCGACGAGCATATCTGCACGCTCGCGGACTACATCCTGTCTTCAACTGGGACTGTCGTAGTCTGCGGTATCGGCAAGTCGCGACTGGTTGGAGAAAGGATCTCCGCGATACTCGCGTCAACAGGCACCCGATCGATCACACTGGACCCGGTCGATGGCTTGCATGGAGATCTTGGACGCGTGTGCGCCGGGGATGTCATTCTCGCGCTCTCCAATTCTGGCGAGACTGCTGAACTTTTGCAGCTCGTCCGCGCTGTCCGTCAGATTCCGGTCACGGTTGCGGCGATCACGGGACGCGCCACTTCGCCGCTGGCGCAGGCTGCCGACATGGTGCTCGACATCGGGCCGATGCGGGAAGCATGCGCACTTGGCCTTGCTCCCACCACCTCGATGACCGCCATGGCGGCAATGGGAGATGCCCTGGCGCTTGTCCTGCAGGAACGGCGTGGGTTCACTCGCGAGGACTTCGCACGTCTTCACCCGGGTGGAAGTCTCGGACGGGAGCTAATGCGAGTACGCGACCTGATGTGGCCGCTTGAATCAATGCCTGTAGTTCGGCCAGATACATCCCTGTCGCTGGCGCTCTTGTCGATATGCCGCGCCTCTCAAAAGCTAGGCGTTGCCGCGGTTGTTGGCGAGGGGTGTAAGGTCACCGGGATCTTTATTGGGGAGTCCATAGGCCGACTAGTCGAGCGTGGCGCAATTCCCGACCTCGACGATCCCGTGGAGCGGCATATGCAACAGCCGGCCTCAATTTCCTGGGACGCGTTTGTCAATCAGGCCGAGCAGCTCTTCCGTCAGCACGAAATCGAGCTGATGGCGGTGCACGATGACCAGGATAAGTTCGTCGGCCTGATATGCCGCCAGGAATTTCTGAAGCCATCAGCGATAACATTGATGAACCCTCGTACAACTGGCGAGCATTCGAGGCACGGCCTGGGCATTGGCCCTCTCGCCGGCAGTCGGATCAGAGCAGGACTCCGATGATGCGCGCCTTGGCGGATGACTTCGAGATCGTCTACCGGTCCGAGCGGCCACAAGATGTCTACTGCTACACGCCGGCCATTGTCGTAACCGTGAGCGGCAGAGTGATAGCGACCTTTGATCTCGGCGGTGACGGGGTCAGGGATCTCCTCGGGCCGAAGGGCTCTCGCGCCGGAGGTACGCGCTTCGGAATGGGAAAAGCCTATGTGTCCGACGATGGTGGCCGTTCTTGGGCTGAGCGATGCACGTTTCCATTCTGGCATGCGAGGCCGTTTATGGCTGGCGGGCGGCTCTACATCCTCGGTCACGCTGGCGACCTCATGATTATAGCCTCCGACGATGAAGGGGAGACATGGAGCGTGCCGTTCGCGCTAACCTCGAACATGAAATGGCATGGGTCGTCCTGCAACGTGCACTACGCTGATGGACACGTCTACCTCGCCTTGGATGAGCGGCGCGATCTTGCAATCGAGGGATGGAATACAGCCGGTTTGGCACCGCGGGTTCTGCGCGCGAGAATTGACCGAGATCTGCTTGACCCCGGGAGCTGGACTATCTCGGAGTCGCTTGCGTTCAACGAGATAGTATCGTCCAGCGCTATCGATCTCTTCGGCGTCCCTTTCTATAGCACCCCAGTCGGAGCTCCGGCCGAGCTCGGGTCGGGACGCCTGTGTGCACCCATGGGCTGGCTTGAACCCAATATCGTCCGGTTCCATGATCCCGCACATCTGTGGCACGATCCGGCCGGGCGCACGTTGCATCTCTTCTTGCGCACGAACACGGGCGGAACGGGCTATGCCGCCTTAGTCAAGGTCATTGAGCAGGATGATGGTCGTCTGACTACGGCATTGGAAACCATGCCTTCTGGGAAAAGGGCTCTTTTCGTCCCATTCCCGGGAGGTCATCTGAAATTCTTTATGTTGTATGATGACAAGACTCAGCTTTACTGGCTGCTGAGCTCACAAGCGACCGACTCGATGGTGCGCCTGACGCACGTGTCGCAGGCGCGTTACAACTTGCCGAACAATGAACGCCATAGGCTACAACTTCACTTCTCCAAAAACTGCGTCGACTGGTGCTTTGCCGGACTTGTCGCCGCGGGACAAACGGAGCATCACGCACGCAACTACGCGAGCATGGCGATCGACGGCGATGATCTTCTCGTGTTGTGCCGGTCAGGGGACGATGAGGGGAGGGACCCACAATATACAAACTTGATTACGTTCCACCACCTCAAGGATTTCCGCAGGCTCGTCTATTGAGCTTTTGCTTTTTACAATGGAGGAAACATGCCCAGGACTTCGAGATCAATCGCCATCATCATTCCGGCCCGCTACGGCTCGAGCCGCTTCCCCGGGAAGCCCCTCGCGATGATAAGTGGCCGCACGATGATTAATCGGGTCTGGGCTTTGGCCCGTGCCGTATCGGGCGTAGATGAGGTCTGCGTCGCCACAGACGATGAGCGCATTGCCAACCATGTCCGAAACTTTGGTGGTCACGTGGTGCTAACTGGGGAGGAATGCACGAACGGCACCGAGCGGGTGCTGAGAGCATCAGAGATGCTCGCCACGACGCCTTCCGTCGTGCTAAATCTCCAAGGTGACGCTGTCCTCACGCCGCCATGGGTCATTGCCGCTCTGATCGACGAGATGCGCCGCGACCCTACAGTGGAGATCGCTACAGCAGCAGTGCGAATGGACAAGCGCAGCTATGAAGCTTTGCGCAAGGCCAAGGGGCAGGGTGAGGTTGGAGGTACAACAGTGACCTTCGACCGGCGCGGCAACGCTCTCTATTTCTCGAAATCCGTCATCCCGTTCGTGCGCAACGACGGACTAGGTGACGACGCGGGGATCTTGCCTGTCTTTCGTCATATCGGGCTTTACTCGTACCGCTATGAAACCCTGCGCCGGTACGTCAGTTGCGAACCTGGTCCGCTTGAGCATTCCGAGAAGCTTGAGCAATTGCGTGCGCTCGAGTATGGGATCCCTATCCGGGTGGTCGAGGTCGACTACGGTGGCCGGACGCATTGGGCTGTCGACACCTGGGATGACTTGAAACGCGTTGAGACAATCATCCGCGAGGAGGGAGATCTCCTTAAGACTTGAGGCAGATTGGCGGTTGATCTGCGAGACAATACTGGGCGGACCTCATCCATGAAGCTTATCCTCAGTCGTCACGGCAATACGTTTGAGGCCGGCGACAAGGTGGTCTGGGTTGGCCGCAGAACCGACCTACCGCTCACAGCAGAGGGTCGCCGCCAGGCACTGCATCTTGGCAACGCTCTGTGCGAGGCGGGTGTTGTGCTCGGCGGACTCTATTGCGGACCTCTGCGGCGTACTCATCAGTATGCCAACCTCATCGCGGCGCGGATCGGCCACAAGCCGCTGCCGATCGTCGATTCGCGCTTAGCCGAAATCGACTACGGTGCATGGGAGGGTTTGAGCAGCCAGGAGATCATAGCGAAATTCGGGAGGGCGGAGTTGGAAGCGTGGGAAGGCTGTAGTACGTGGCCCGCTTCGTCTAATTGGAGCCCATCCGAGGCCACGTTGGCATTTGGCATCAGGACACTTGTGGAGCATCTCGCCCGGATCCACGAAGAGGATAGTGCGGTACTCGCTGTTACCAGCAACGGTGTGCTGCGATATTTCCTGCGGCTTGCCGACAATCCTGTCAACACCAACACGGAAGCTCAAGGCGGCAAGGTCGCCACAGGTCATATCTGCATTCTTGAGGTACGGAATGAACGCTGCCGGGTCCACGCTTGGAACATTGCACCAGATCGGGATTGTCTGTCAGGGTCATCTGACAGGCTTCTCTGATTTGGTTCGTTGAGGTCAATCTCCTCCTGAAATTTTCCGGATCATATCGCCTCGCGGGTCACTCGTTCTCTTCGCCGTCGGTTCGACCGCCGCATGATAGAGCGAGCGTCTCATTCGACGATTTCCGCCAGTCCTTCGGCGGGAACCATTAGGCGATTTCGACCGAGATGTCCTCTTGGCTATCCGCAAAGGCCGGCATGATGTCACCAGCCAGCAACTTTTCCTTCGATAGCAGGCCGGCATTCTCGAGCACCTCGAAATCCGGCAGGTCGCGCAGCGAATCTGGCGCATGCGCACAGGATTATCTCTCACCGTCTCGCCTTCGGATCATCGTACGCATCCGAGGAAGGCCGCGTGATTGTCGCGTGCGCGCGCTACGCGTGTGGGTATGATGGCAGATTGCTCAGGCGGCCTCGGCGACTACCGGTTTTTTGTCCTGGCGCTTCCAGTTCCAGGGCAGCAGTTCTCGGATGCTACTCTGCGGGTGGGCCGGGATGCGGGCGAAGACGTCGGCGAGCCAGGCTTGGGGATCGACGTCGTTGAGGCGAGCGGTCTGGATCAGCGTGACCATGACGGCGGCGCGTTCAGCACCGCGGTCGGAGCCGGCGAACAGCCATGCCCGTCTGCCCAGAGCCAGACCCCTCAGGGCGCGTTCGGCCGCGTTGTTCGTCAAGCAGATCCTCCCGTCCTCGGCGAAGCGGGTGAAGTCGCCCCAGCGTTTGAGCATGTAGTCGATCGGCTTGGCGACGGAGGCCGACCGCGAGAGCCTGGCGCGCTCCTCGCGCAGCCATTTCTCCAACTCGGTCAGCAGCGGCGCGCTCCTTTCCTGGCGCAAGGCGAGGCGCTCGGAGGCGGATAGCCCGTTGATGTCGCGCTCGATATCGAACAGGGCATCGATGCGCTTGACCGCCTCCAGTGCGATCGGCGAGATCTCCGCAGCCGATCGTCCGCGCCGGGCGTTCTTCGCGATGTCGGCCAGCTCGAAGAATTGCCTCCGTGAATGTGCCCAGCACAGCGCCGGCGTGATCGGCTTCGGCTTGCGGGCCGCATCGTAGAGGGCGTTGAAGCCGCTGTAGGCGTCGGCTTGGAGAATGCCGGTGAAGTCTCGGAGATGCTGTTCCGGATGGTCGCCGCGCCGGTCGCGAGAGGCATAATAGAGCGCCGCCGGAGGCGAGGTTCCGCCGAACGGCCGGTCGTCGCGGACGTAGGTCCAAATGCGTCCGGTCACCGTCTTGCCCCTGGCCAGGATCGGCACCGTGGTGTCGTCGCCGTGCAGCCGCTCAGCGGAGAGCACATGCGCCTCGATCAGCCGGTAGAGCGGCATGGCAGCGAACACGCCGGCGCCAACCTGGTCGGCCAGCGTCGAGACGGAAAGATCTATGCCCTCGCATTTGAAGCGCTGGCTCTGGCGGTTCAATGGAATGTGCTGGCCGAACTTGTCGAACAAGATCGTTGCCAGAAGCTGCGGCCCGATGAAGCCACGCGGCGTGGCGTGGAACGGCGCCGGCGGCTGGGCGATCGCCTCGCAGTCACGGCACGAGAACTTCTCGCGCACCGTTTCGATCACCATCCAACGGCGCGGGATCACCTCCAGCGTTTCGGTGACGTCCTCGCCCAGCTTCGACAGCCTGCCGCCGCCACAGCACGGACAACTCGTCGGCGCTTCGATGAGCACGCGCTCGCGCTCGATATCGTCGGGAAAGGGCTTGCGCACCGGCCGCTTGCGTTGGAAGGGGCGAACGGTCTGCATCGTCTGCGCCGCTTCTTCGGCGGCAAACTCGTCCTCCGTCGCCGCCGCCTCGAGTTCCTCGAGCTGCAGTTCCAGCTGATCGAGCAGGCGTGCCTTGCGTTCCGAACTTGGCCCGTAGAGCGTGCGTCTGAGCTTCTCGATCTCCAGCTTGAGGTGGGCAATCAGCGCCGCATCACTGGAGCGTTCCGCCTCAGCCTCCATGCGCGCGGCACGCTCCGCGAGGATCATCGCGTGGGCGGCGGCGAGGTCGTCAGGGAGCGATTCAGTGGCGGCTTTCACATGGCGAAGGAATCATATTGGCCAGCGATTTCAAAGACAAAAACCGTCACCCGACGCTTGTCGGACGCCAGGTTTCCTGCGGGTGTCGCCAGTCAATTCCGGACAGAAGATAACTCAGCTGCGCAGACGAGATCATCACCGCGCCGTCGGCTGGGCTCGGCCAGATGAACCGCCCCCGTTCCAGCCGTTTCGTAAACAGACATGCGCCCTGGCCGTCGTGCCAGATCACCTTCAAAAGATCGCCCCTGCGTCCCCGAAAGCAGAACAAATGACCGCTCAGCGGATCACGCTTCAAGACTTCCTGCACCTGCAGTGCCAAGGACGGGAATCCTTTCCGCATATCGGTGTGGCCGGTCGCCAGCCATACCCGCACGCCAGTCGGAACGGGGATCATCGCCGGCGCGCCAGAACTTTCAGGACGCGGGCAAGGGCTTCGTCATCGACCTGGTTGTCGACCCGCACGCGACAGCCATCCGCGAACTCGATTTCGATCCGACTAGCACCAGACGCAGGAGCGCTGGGCATCATGGGCGGCGAAGAGCCTCCCGAAGTCCCGGGGCCGTCGGCGACTTCGACCGGCAGAAAGGCCGGCACCCCACGAGCGCGTCTCACCCCGAAAGCGCGTCGCCAGCGGTACACCAAAGAGCGATCAATATCGTGGCGTCGCGCCACCTCCGTAACCGTCATCCCGGGCTCTAGCGTTTCCGAGACAACCTGCTCCTTCAGCGCGTTCGACCAGTTCCGGCGTCGGTCGGCGCCGCTCAAAATCTCCATCCGATGAACGGACACGTGGCTATCCTCGCTGCTTGCATCGTGACTATGGAATCAACCATGACAACAGCGCGTCACCTCATTCCGAACAAGGCGGCCTTCCTCGGATGCGTACGGATCATCGGCGGTTGACTGCCCTGGTCAGCGACCGCAACAGTCCGCAGAAGCATGTCTGGCGTGCCGAGATCGTGCTGTTGAGCGCCGATGGTGTTGGCACCGTCGAAATCATGCGGCGGACCGGCAAGTCCGAGACCTGCGTCTGGCGCTGGCAGGAGCGCTTCGCTGAGGAAGGCTCTGAAGAGCTGCTGCGCGACAAGTGCGGCTCTCGCGCATTCCGCCGCTCGGCCTGGATGTCGCCGAACGCGTGGTGGCGCTCACGCTCGAAGACCCGCCCGCCGAGACGACGCACTGGACGGCCGACATATGGCGAAGGTAGCCGACATCAGCGCCAGCGCCGTCCGGTGCATCTGGAAGGCGCAAGGGCTTCAGCCCCACCGCTGCCGGCAGTTCAAGCTCTCAATGATCCGAAATTCGTCGACAAACTCCGCGATGTCGTCGGGCTTTACGTCGATCCGCCGGCCCACGCCATCGTGCTGTCGGTTGATGAAAAATCGCAGATCCAGGCGCTCGGACCGGACCCAGCCTGGCCTGCCCATGAAGCGGGGACGGCTGGGCACCATGACTGGACGTATATGGACCAGCCCGATTGCAACGGTTTGGCTAGAATCAGGATCGACGGTCACAACTGCTGATGTATATCCGGCTTCTTGATGCGGCTTGATATATCGTCGCCGCGAGCCCCGATGGATTTTCGCGCGCTTCCACCTCATCGGCCCCTAGATATTGGCCGAAGCCAAGCCGGTCCACACACCAGGTTCGGAAAGCGACGGAATGACCGTTTCGCCATCTCCTGCCATTCTGCTGCAATTGCCGGGCGAGACCTCCTTCTATTATGCCTTCGTCTGCTGGCCGTCTCAGGCCGCTTTCACGGGCGGCATGGGCTCGTAAACGCGTAAACAGTCTCGAAAAGCGCGGTGGTGAGCCGCGCCCTTTGATCTTTCGACCCGAGGAGCGGAAAACCTTAACGACAAGCAATCGGCCGATACCCTCTGGTGTCACCGGATTCCGCATTGTCGCAAATGGTGGTGCATGCCATATCTGGAGTGCGGCAACCGACCAATTGGACCGACCTTGGGGGTGCGAGCCCGGTTAGTTCTCTCAAAAGCCGAGAGGTTGGGGGGAGTCCTGCCGACTACAGGACAAATCCAAGCCCATGCACGCAGAAAGGGTGGTAGTAAGATTTGTTTGAAGCAGTAATGCTGGTTCTCGCGATTCCGGCAACGGTAATCGCGGTTCTGGAGCTCTATGATCGCCTGAAAAGGCGTTAATTGAGCAAGGTAGAGCGTCGCCGATGCCGGCGCTCTACCCCTAAAAAAGCAAACAGCCCGAGAGGTGACTAGTCCCTGGGCTGCTCACAGAAGTCATCGGATGGTGTCCGATTTGGATTTGAAGCACGTTCTGTATATGGGCTCCACACTCGCTTTGTCAACAGAATGTTGATACCGAAGCAGGATCGCAACATCCGCTGTCCATTGAGTGTCCGGTGGCTATTGGCACCGGAATCAACTGAAAAAGAGAGGGGGGCGGTGTGATCCGCGCCCCTCACCCGTTACATCACGAGACCTTGATTGTGGCTGCGAAGTCTCTTTCGGATCGATTCCGTCCACACGCTCACCTGCTCGCGATCGTGCCCACCGGCGTGGTGTGGGTGACGGCTTTGGTCGCCGTGCTCTCCGGCATGAATGCAGCGGATGATCGCTCATCAGTCTGATGGTCTCCAGAGTGATGCAGCGCGCCCGCTGCACGGCCCATTCATCATTCTGTCCAAGCAGCAAGACGCCGACGGGAAACAGGCACAACCGCTTCAAGGAACTGCGCCGTCACGGCGTACCAAGTTCGGAGCTGCGGTTGCCGCCGGTTCACCGACGGGATTCTGGCGCATGTCAGGACACCCCGGGGGTCCAACACGCCCTACGCAACGATTACTTCGATTCTGTCGGTCTCCCTCGGCTCCTGGCCTCTGCCCAAGTTTGATCTGATCGAACCGCCGTGGTACGGACCTGTGTGCTCGGTGGTGGGGGAGGGACGGCGTCGCGAGGCGTCCCACTATCCCGATAATTGGCTCGACCAAGCCGCTCGAGCCGCTTCAGCGAATGGCAAAAGACACCACAAAGCCGAATATTCACGCTGACGCACTGTGCTCTACCCGGACTCAACATCCTCATCGCCGGCTGGATCGTCGAGCGCCCCCGGCAAGTCTCCCACCAGCAGCTTTTCCTTCGAAAGCAGGCCTGCGTCCTCGAGCGCCTCGGCGTCGGGCAGGTCGCGCAGCGAATTGAACCCGAACTGCAGCAGGAACTCCTTCGTCGTCACATAAGTGTAGGGCGCGCCCGGCGTCGGGCTGCGCGGCCCGGAGGCGATGAAGCCGCATCCGCGCAGCGTGCCGATCAGATCGCGGCTGATTTCCTTGCCGAAGAAGGCGGAGAGTTCGCCGCGCGTGATCGGCTGGAAATAGGCAATGCACATCAGCACCAGCACCTCCGACTCCGAGAGGTCTATTCCGCGCTCATCGGCGCCGCCGGCGGTGCAAATGGCGTCGGCGTAGGCCGGCCGTGTCAGGTGCTTCCAGCCACCGGCGACGGCGACCAGGTCGTAGGGGCGGCCGCGCAGCTCCTCGCGGATGTCGTCGATGAGGAGGTCGAGATTGCAACTGGCGCCAACCACGCGCGCGAGGACACTACGTGTCACCGGCTCGCTGGCCGCGAAGATCGTCGCCTCGACGCGGTTCATCCATTCGCGCCAGCGAACCTCCGGCGGCAGGTGGTCGAGTTCCCGGTCGAACAGGCGGTCATCTGATCGGCCTCTTCCCCGTCTCGCGCGCGCGCCCTCCACCATCGACTACAGCCCGTAGATACGAAACGTGGTGCGGCCCGACAGCTCACGCACGGCGCCGAGGTCCACAAGGCGGTCGAACAGGCGGCGCAGGCCGCGATCGCTCATGCCGGGCACGCCTTGTGAGGCGACGATCGCGTCGTCGGCAAGCAGTTTTTCGACAACGGCGTCCGACCCTTTCGCCCGCAGCTTTGGGGCGACAACCAGCAGACGGTTGGCGCGGCGGCCGAGCTCTGCTGCAAGATCCACCGCCTGCAGCGCTGCCCGGGCATAGGCGGCCAAAATGCGTTGCCGGGTTGCTTGCGCTGACTGCCGTTCGGCATGCGGCGATCGACTACCGCTCGCCACCGGGTGAGTGCCGAGCAGAGGAACCGCGCGCGACCATCCGAGCCGGTCGGCCAGAACAGCGTCGGCAAGCCACGGTCCAAGCTCACGGGCGGCGCGACTGTCATGGCGCTGCAACACAGCGATTGCGTCGGCTGCGGCGGCGACTGCATTACCGACCCCGCCGGCAAGCGACTGGATTTCGTCGCCGATTTGACCGGCCGCCGCCTCGTCGAGCGCGCTCCCCAGATCAGCGGCAACATCGGCCAATACCGCCTCCCCGGCTAAAGTCGCGACCGGACGCGATGCCAGCGTGCGCCAGGCAAGCAGCATGCGGCCGGCCGGACCGACATCGTCGCAGGGACGGGTGAGCAGCAGCGCGTCGCGTAGCGCCGCAGCGTCCTCGACCCGGCCGGCCCGCTTCGCCGTCGCCGCGGCCGCCGCGAGCGCCAGACGTTGCCGCCAAGCGCCGGCCGATTGCTCCTGCCGGCGCACCACGGCGTCCAGAGCGGTCAGCGCCGCGGCAGCCGCAAACGCAGCGTCTTCAAGCGATTCCGGACCAGCGACGGCGGCGCGCAGCCAGGTCGGCACGGGCGCCGCCGGCGCAATCGGGCCTGCGCTGCTGACGGCCATCAGTGTGTGGCCGAGCGATTTCGGACGGAGAATCATTGAGGACGAGGATGAATCGTCGCGGCGCTTTCTGCAACTGTTAAACACCAAAAGCGCCGCGCTTGTCGACAACTTACAACGAATGATAATGTTGCATTATCGTTCGTTTTGTTCTCTAGTGAAGAAATGGCCATTTTCGTCGAGCAGAATCCCAAAAACCACGCCCACCGACCTTCCGGACCGTCCCACAGCACGGGGGCGGAAGACGCTGTTCCGGCCGTGCGGTCGGCGGTTGAGCTTAACGCGCAGGCTGCGGAGGATCTGCCCGACATTATCGACGTCGTTCTGGAGATGGGGAAGACGCCGGAAGAGCCGGCCGAAACTCGCTCCCCTCTTCCGGCCATCGCAACTCCCCGCCTGCCGGCGCATCTCGAAACGCTGGCCGATCGTGCCCGCGACTATGTCGAGGCCGCGAGTTCCGCCAACACCCGCCGCGCCTACGCCGCCGACTGGAAGCACTTTTGCGCCTGGTGCCGGCGTCAAAATCTTGATCCCCTGCCGCCGGATCCACAGGTCGTCGGGCTCTACATCACCGCCTGCGCGTCCGGAACGGCGACCGGCGAAAAGAAGCCTAACTCCGTCTCGACGATCGAGCGCCGCCTCTCCTCGCTGTCCTGGAATTTTACGCAGCGCGGCCAGCCGCTCGACAGGAAGGACCGCCATATCGCGACTGTCATGGCCGGCATCCGCAACAAGCACGCCTCCCCTCCCCGTCAGAAGGAAGCGGTGCTGCCCGAGGACCTCATCGCCATGCTGGAGACGCTCGACCGCGGCAGCCTACGCGGTCTGCGTGACCGGGCCATGCTCCTGCTTGGCTTCGCCGGCGGCCTACGTCGTTCTGAGATCGTCGGGCTCGATGTCGGCCGCGATCAGACGGAAGACGGCCGCGGCTGGATCGAATTTTTTCCCGACAAGGGCGTGCTGGTGACGCTGCGTGGCAAGACCGGCTGGCGTGAGGTCGAGATCGGCCGTGGCTCATCGGATGCCACCTGCCCGATCGTGGCGCTGCAGACCTGGCTGAAGCTCGGCCGCATCGCGCACGGCCCCCTGTTCCGGCGCGTCACCGGCCAGGGCAAGGCGGTCGGCGCTGAACGGCTCAACGACCAGGAGGTCGCCCGACTTGTCAAGCGCGCCGCCCTCGCGGCCGGCGTACGCGGCGATCTTTCGGAAGGCGAGCGGGAAAAGCTGTTTGCCGGGCATTCGCTGCGCGCCGGCCTCGCCTCCTCGGCCGAGGTCGACGAACGCTACGTACAGAAACAGCTCGGCCACACGAGCGCCGAGATGACCCGTAGGTATCAACGGCGGCGCGACCGCTTTCGGGTCAACCTCACCAAGGCGTCGGGACTCTAGAAAAGCCCCCTCCCCTCCCCCGCTGACACCCTCCCGATTGGTGGAGGACCGCGCAGAGATGCCGACAACCGGTCGTTTTCTGGCACATTCCTTATGTGTACAAACGCACTAAAATCACCCTCGAAATCAACCAAATGCGTGCGCAACCCACCGCTCCCCCGACCGCCGCCTTATTGGCTATGCCCGTGTCTCGACCGAGGATCAGGCGACCGACGCCCAGGTCGACGAACTCAAGGCGGTCGGCTGCCGCCTGATCCATCAGGAACATGGCTCAGGCGCCTCGCGCTCGCGGCCGGTGCTGGGCAAGCTGATGCGCGAAATGGCCGCCGGCGACGTGCTCGTCGTCGTCCGCCTCGATCGCCTCGCCCGCTCCGTCAGCCATCTGCTCGAGGTCATCGAACGGCTGGAGGAGCGCGGCGCGCATTTTCGCTCGCTGCGCGATCCGATCGACACCTCAACGCCGCAGGGTATGTTCTCGCTGCAGGTGCTCGGGGCCGTCGCGCAGCTCGAGCGCGCACTGATCGCCGAGCGCACCAAGGCGGGCATGAAGGCGGCCATGGCGCGCGGCAAACTTCCCGGCAATCCGGGGCTGCGCGAACGCCGGCCGGAGGCGATCCGGGCGGTCTCGGTGGCGCGCGACCGCCTCTATCTCGACGAGCTCATCACCTCGGCCCAACTCTGGCTGCCGACGGTGCGCCGGATGCGGCCGCAGCACAGCTGGGATGATGTCGTGCGCGTTCTCAACAGCAAGGGCCACAGCTGGACGATCGAGCGGCTGCGCCGCGCCGTGCACCGGCTGGTGCGGGAGCGCATCGCCGAGCCGGCGCTGATCAAGCGATCGCCGCGGCGCGCGCCGGAGGATCGCCTGATGACCCTGGTCGCCGGGATCGCCATTGCCGATCCGGAGCTGTCGCTGCGGGATATCGCCGCCCAACTGGAGCGTATGCACGAACGCACGCCGCGCGGCGGTCGCCAGTGGCAAGCGTCATCCGTCAAGGCACTGCTGGACCGGGCCCGCCGACTTGGCCTCGTGACGCCCGATCCGGTGCCTGAGACGGCCGGGTAGCCGGCCGCTAGTGGTGAAAGCCTGACGGTTGGCACCCCTCGGAACGGCAACATTGGGTGGAAAGCGGTCCCGAGAGCCCCTGCACGAATCTGCGTCCCAGCACGCCTGTTCTCCTTCACGTGTTTGAACAGGTGGAGGTCTGGCGTTCGCCGCGTCAGGGTTCGAGGTCGACAGCAGCCCGAAGGCTGCCGTCCATGTAGAAAGGCACCGACGCGTGCTCGTGGACGATTTTCCAGACACCCTCGGTCCGCCTGAGGCAGACCGTTATGCGCTGCCACCATTGCCGTCGCTGACCGTCGGCCTTGGCTGTCGCACTCACTTTGGAAAGTCCGTGGCAAAAAGCGAGGCCGCCGCTGACTTCGATGGTCAAATCGCGCTCCTCCAGGCCGACCGGTCCCTCCCAAGTATCGAGCCAGGCGGCGAGACCCGAAACATCTGTCCTATGGGCAAGTTGCGGTGCCAGATCGAAGATGACGGCATCCGGGGTGTACAACGCTCCGATAGCTGCAGCGTCCTTGTCATGATGGCCTTTGCGGACGGCTTCAAGTACCGGTTTTATCTCCATCTCTTCCCTATCGATCGTCATGATCGTCTCCAATGCGGTGGGTTACCCTCATAGGACGCGACAACGGATCCCGATCCGACACGGAACGAATCTTTTTCTGCCCGGAACGCCTGTTCCGAGCATGTCGGTGGTGGCGCAGGAACTTCCGCTCACACCAAGACGAGTTCCAATGACCGAATTGGACCTCTGATCCGCCCTAAAAAATCGCGGCAGGAAGGGCGGACAAGGGTTGATTCTTGCCGTCCACCGGTACCAACTGTCAGACTTTCACCACTAGCGCATCGGCTCGGAAGGACGGAAAGCATCATCGTTGAACCCGAACCGCCGGGCAGAGAGCGTTACCGCAAATCGTCCAGAAGTTCGGGATGTTTTTGGAGGAGCGTCATGAGCTGGATCGTGGGACCGCTCGGCTCGACCAGGCCGCGTTCGTATTTGTCGAAGGCATTTTCCCCGACTTTGAACAGCGCTCCGGCTTCCCGCTGCGACAATTTCAGCTTGGCGCGGATCTGCCGGATGGTCGCCGGCGCCGGCAGCCCGTCGACCTTTTCCTTGAGGTTGCGCAGCGCCTCGTCGACAACGCTCATATCTTTGCCGACGTGCACGCCGTCCCCCTCTCCAGCCGGATAGTAGCCGGGAAGATCGACTGTAACGCTTTCTCCCTTGTACTCGACAGCGAATGGTCGGATGCCACGCGTCAGGGTCTCACCCGTTTCCGGGGAGATCATCGTACCGGGAAATACCTTCTCGTGCGTTGCCATAATCATTTCTCCTTGAACGACATGACGGTAAACTCGGTCATGACATCCGCCTGAAACTTAACGTAGAGAACCAGCCCGCGCGCGGGGACGTGATAGACGTCCTGCCAGACACGATGATCGGCGAAGGTCGTCATCGACTTGTAAAACATCTTCCGCTCGATGCTCCCGACTACCTCGACAATGCCGGCGCGGTCGAAACCGAGTCTGGTCGCGTCGCGCAGCGCCGAGGTTGTGATGGCCAGCGTCTCTACCGATCCGATTGCCGCCTTGACGGCATCCACATCGTAGGTCGGCCGCCGCTTCTCCATGGCTCTATATGCCACCATAAAGGGGGCAGTTCAAGACGGCCGCCATCACCCTGCCCTCGCCTCGTTTGGTCGGCCTTGTGCCCGCAGCGCCGCCATCAGCATCGGCCCTACCGAAAACTCCCCTGCCCTGGCCTTGTCGGTCAGCACGCGCAGATAGCCGCCGGCGCTGCTGATCTGGGTCGCCCGTTGCAGAATGCAGGCGATCACAACCGCCGTGTTTTCCTGCCCGAGCGCCTCCAGCGCGTCCGCGTAGGCCGACGGGCTCACGCCCAGAAACCCGCGGACTTGCGCGGCGGTGGCCATCAGGTCGCGCCAGCTGCCAATCCCGTCCAGGGCATACTCGGTAATGTCGGGGCAGGCTTTCAGCACCAGCCCAAGCGGATACCCTTTCGGTTTCTCGGCGTCTCTCGTTCTTGGCTCGGCCGTCGCCCCGCTTTTCTCCAAAGCAGGTTCAAATTCAAAAATAGAGTCGGTATTTGAATTCGATTGCTGCCGCTCGCTTTGGGACTCATTGCCGCTTGGATTCATGGAATTCATATGAGTTTCCAGCAGCTTGTCCACATCCTCGTGGATCTTCGCCAGATCAGCAACAATCGGCGCCAGGTCTGCAACCGTCGCCCGGCGCGGAATTGCCTCCACAACAGCTCGAAAACGCCTCCACAAGCCGCCCCAGTCGCCGGCAACGTCTTCCTCGACGGCCGCCTCGATCAGCTTGTGGATGTCCCTGCGGTGCAGGGTAACCCGCTCGCGCATGAGTCTCAGCGCCCTGTTGTCGGCCCGTACGTGCTCGGCGGCCTGCTCAAACTCGTGGGCGCGGGCCAGCAGCGGCGCCAGGGAGAAGCCGAACGCCTCCTCGATGTCGCCTCCCCTGTCCTTGCGGGCATATCGCTTGCCGTTGGGGCTGTCTCTGCGGGTGATCAGGCCGCAATCAACCAACGCCGCCAGATGCCGCCGGAGCGTTGCGTCGGCCATACCGTGCGCCCTGAGCGACAGCTGGGCATTCGACGGGAATACGATCAAGCCGTTCTCCCCGCTCAATTCGCTGTCCGGGTAGAACGACAGCAAAGCGTTCAGAACGGCCAGAGCGCGATCGCCGATCCCGACGATGCTCTTGCCCTCGCACAGGTTGCGGTAGACCTGCCACTTGTCGGCCGCCCTGCCCTCAGGAATCTCAAACGCTTCTTTTTGAGCCGCCAACATGGCAAGCGTCATCTGCCGCCGCCCAAAAGGCGTCGTTGAGGTATGCGTTTCCATTTCTTCCTTCGCCTTCAATTAGGCAAAAGAAATCCGCTCGCCGAAACGACGCTCAAAGACTCTTGACACTGATTCGCGGAAATGGGATTCTCGATCTGCGAAGAATACGAGAAGGGCTTCCGCGACGGCGACGTTCGGGGGCCTTTTTCTTTTGCGGTTTTAGTCTCCTGTTTGCCTCGCTTCCGAATTCCTGAAGGCCTCATAGAGGCTATCCAGTTGGTCGGTGATGAATGCTCCAAAGCGCGTCCCGTCCGCGTTCTTCAGCGCGAGCGTGAATGCTTTTCCGTTGTCTTTCGCCACTGCGCTAACCGATCCGTCTGTTGGAGCCCAAGCTTTGGTGACCGGTGTCGGCTTGGTCGCTTTCTCCGCAGTCGGAGCTTCCGACGAGGACAGGAAGGCAAGCAGGAGGTTGAACCTGTTGTCCGAGTTGGCTTCTAAAAAGCTATCCATTGTCACTAACTCGCCTGCTCTTTCTGAATTCCCGCCCACACCAAACTTGTGTGCGAGTTCTTCCCATCGGCCGCGTCCGACACCCGGAGCCGACCCAATCTTCATCAGGATTTCCCTTGGAATCGCAAAGGCGATCTTGATCATCTCGGAGACGTGCGATTTTCCTGTTGATAGGGAAGCGCAGATGACATCACGTTTATAGCCGGCCTGTTCCTGAGCCAACGCGAACGAGCACTTTTCGATGAACGAGAGATCCTCGCGTCCAGAATTCTCCTCGCCCTGCAGTATGACGGCGTCGTCGTCGGTGAGCTCGCGGACCGCGGCTTTGAACTTTAGCCCCAGTTTCTTGGCGGCCGCCAGCCGTCGGCGCCCGTATACGATCTGAAAGTGACCCGGCTTCGCCGGCGAGTGCCGCACGAGTCCCGGAACGATCTGTCCCCGCTCCCGCATCGACTCGACGATTTCAGCGATCGCTTTGTCATCATATGCGCCTTCAAAGCGGTCGGGCACGGGGGACGGCAGAATCATTTCCGGGTCGAGTTCTGCAATCCGCTCTCCGTCCTTAAACAGACGGTCGGCCAACTCACTGCGTTCTTGCAGTTGGCGGACACCAGCGGCCACCTTAAGAAGATGCGGTGAGGCGGATTTCAGTTTCTGCTGCCCCTCTTTCTGCTCGTCACCGAGTTGCCCGAGGACAGCGGCGAACATTCCCTTGGAATCCTTGCGGCTCATAATTCACGCCCCCACGCCTTCCAAAGAAGGGCTTCAATCTCTGCGTTAGCGGCGTTGATGGACTCCATAGCGCGGTCGTAGGTCTTAGGTGCCGAAAACCTGGTCCGCTGGACTTCGTACAGACTCTGCTTCCACGTCAGCGCATCGGCGACGGCAGTGGATTTGATCACCATGTTCAGCAGGAGGTCCTCGCCAAAGACCTGTCTCATCAAGGCTTGCATGTTTGCCTGCGGGTGGTCATTCGGCTCAAACTTGGTGATCAGGAATTTAGCGAAATCCCATTGAGCCGATGTCCCCACCTGGTCGAGGATTTGCATGTAGGAAGCCGCCAATTCGAGGAACTTACCCGTTGAATCCACGTCCAGCATATGAGCGGGTACCGGAATCAACACGCCAGTTGATGCTGTCAGGGACGAAAGGGTCAGAAAATTGAGCGAGGGAGCACAGTCCAGCAGGATCACGTCGTAGCGGTCGACAATCTGCTCCAAGGCCTGAGCGACACGTAGCAAGAAGCCCGTTCCTCCGGTCTTTCGCATTTCCAGCGCCACGCTGGTTTCGAACTCAGTCAATTCGAGGCCAGCGCAAATCACATCGAACCCGACCATGTGCGTCTTGTGTACAATCGACTCGGTCGGAACCGGATCTTCGAACTGGATTGCCGAATAGAGAGTGTCGCCTTCGCGGTAATCGAAATCGGGCAAGGCTCCTTGGAGGCTCGTAAGTGAGGCCTGGGGGTCGAGATCGACGGCGAGAACACGGTATCCTTTCAGCGCGAGATAGTGGCCGAGATGGATAGTCGTCGCCGTTTTCGACGAACCACCCTTAAAATTAGTCACCGCTATGATCTGGCAGTCCTCGCCCTGGATCCGTCGCGGGTTCATCCACTTCTTGCGGCCCCTTTCAGCGAGGTACATTCGCAGCTCGAGCACCTGCTCGAGTGAATAGAGCCTACGGCCGTTCTGCGTGATCTCGGGCTCAGGGCCCTGATCCTTGAGCGAAACCTGCCTGATGTATGCTTCCGAAACATCCAGCAACGCAGCGACTTCCGACGACGCAAACTTCCGCATCGACCTGACTGCGTCTGGCGGATATTGGGCGAGGCTTAGATTGTTCAAAGCCTTCTCCAATTTGCCGGAGAATGTCTGCATGAAATGAAGGCTGCTTAAGTGACGCGTCACGCGATTCTCCCCATGATCCACCGCCGACAATGATGTTGCCGAAAATGGTTAACGCGCCGTTAACACGACTCTGACTACGCAAAAGTTCGAAAATTCGAAATATTTCCGTAGCTATCGTTAGTCCGATTCGGGTCATTGTCGCAATTCCAGTCCCGGAATCCGCAAAGTTCCCAGCTGGGAACTTCGAATCCCCTCTCCCCTCCCCTACTGCCGCTCCTCGGCATCGATAGACCAGTCGCAATCTGGGCCCGCCATCGAGAAGTTCCCAGCTGGGAACGCTGCTAACCGCAACCAACCTTACAGGGCGTCCTGTGTGCGATGCGTCCAGCTGACGTCCGCTGTCTTGCGCTCCTGGCGGCCTATGATTGTCGACGGACAAGTCTGCCCGTCGAGCAATCGAACACGACGGGTACACTAGGCGGCTTCTGATCCGGCAGCTGGTTGCAGGGCAGTGAGATAGTCGGCCGCGGCCTGCGCCTTGGCGGCGGCGGTGATGATAGCGCGCTTGTCGTTTTTCAGGACTGCGAGCCAACTTGCCAGGTAGGCGGCGGTGTTATCGCGCGGATTATGAGCCACGCCGAGATCGGCGCAAAGGAATGATGCCGCGAGTTCGGCGACGAGCTCTTCCACGGCGTAACATTCTGTTCCGAATCGGCCACTGAGATCACGGTCCAGGCGATGCTTTGCGCCGCACCAGTGCGAGAGCTCATGCAGCAGGGTCGAATATAGGTGAACCTCGCTTTCGAACCGGTCACGGTCCGGCATGAGAATGTCGTCGCACGCTGGCCGGTAGCAGGCTTTCGTGCCGCCATAGCTGACGCTTGCGCCGGTGTTCTGGACGAAGCTTTCGACGGTTTCGATGTGCGGAACAGGAACGCTCGGCAGTTCCTCGGCCGGGCTGAAAAACCGGTCAGGCAGGTTCTCGATCTGCTCGACATTGAAGACGGTGTATCCCTTCAGGGTAGGGGATCGAGCGATCCTCGTCGTCTTCGCGCTCCTTTGGCGTGAACGTGCCATACTTGACGACGAGCGTTCCTTTCGCGCCCTTGCGGACTTGCCCGCCGAGATCCTGCGCCTGGCGATAGGTCATCCAGGTGTTTTCCTCGTAGCCGAACATCTGGCCGGACACCCACAGCATCAGGACATTGATGCCGCGATAGGCTTCGCCGGTCGCGCGGCGCAGAATGAGTGAGTGGCGGACGCTGCCGCGCCAGGGGCGGATCCAGGGCTTGGCGCCGGCTTCAAGCTGCTCGACGATGGTATCGGTGATGCGTTGGTAGGTGTCCTTGATGTTCTGCATGGCCGTCTCCATTCCGTTGGTTGACGGCAAAGAACGGAGATAGCCGAAGCGAGCCCATGCACCTGTAGGGCCGAAACAGAGTGAAGGACCGCGACAGCGGTTGCATGGGGGAGGGGCTATCGTAGCGTGCCCGTCAGATCACCCAACGGACGGAGACGGCGCCGAAACACTCGGACATCGACCATGTCGACGACAGCTGATGAAAGCAGCTTGTTGCCTAGGGCAGGGGGTTATCGACCGCGATCGTCCGTCGTCGCGCTCACGGTCTCGCCGCGCCGCCATTTCGGCCTCGATAGCCTTCAGCCCGGTGCTTCTGTCCCGCTGTGGTTGCTCGGCCTCTTGGGGCCGCATGAGTGCCTCGGTGGCCTGTCGCTCGCGCCCCAGGCGGGAAAAGTCAGAGCGGGCGGTGAAAGAGACCTCTGTATTGTCGTCGGGCAAGCGTTCGGACAAGTCGGCGCGATCGACGGCTATGATCCGCTCATCCGTGACGATACTGGCGACTCTACCGTCATGGCCGAGAATTTGGCCGGTGATTTCCTCTCCCGACCGTGCCGTGCGGATATTGTGTTCAAACGGCTTCTCGCCGCACCGTTCGAGGTCGGCAAATGCAGCGCGAAGCGCTTCGCGGCGGTTCGGATTGATAGAGTCCTCCAGCACATGCTTCATTGCCGGACTGGACGGGTCGTTTGTGGTCTCGATTGATGCCTCGATCATCCGCAGTTTGCTGATGACGGTAAAATCCACCTCATGGCCGTAATGGCGGCCAAGTTCGGCAATGAACGCCTCCTGGGCGCGACCGTTGCCCTCGCGGAATGGATGCACGTAATTGAGCTCGGCGAGCACCTGGCCCGCACGCTCAGCGAATTGCTCCGGGGTAGCAGTGCGAAGAACATTGGGATCCGCGGATCGGCTTTAAGGCCTCGTCCAGTCCGAAGTCGATGCGTGAGCCATGCAGGAATGAGGTGCTGCCCTTGGAAAGGCTGCCGATCGGCTCGACGCGCTGGCCGTCGACGATCGGGCTTTCGTTGCGCGTGTGACCGGCCCATTCGTAAACGTCCTGAAAAATATACCCGTGTATGGCCTTCAGATGTTCCTTGTCGAAATTGCCCCTCCGGCCGCGGCCCTCCGCAATCTCACTCTGTCGAATATGCGTCATGGCATAGTCGGCCGGTCCCAGCTCCGAGTGTCTGGTCAGCCCGAACTTGTTGCGTAGGACACCAGTGCGATCTGGATCGCCGGGCGTGTCGGGGTAGGTGTACGATCCCTTTGACTCGTCCGCCAATACGATTCCTCATGAAAAAAGCCGCCCGTGGTCGCAGGCGGCTTATTCGAACAAGAGTTGGAGCGTCAGGCGCGCTTGAAACGCGCCTGCATCTGCTCGCGAAATTCCTCCGACGTGATCTCGCCGGCGACATACCGGGCATTGGCGGCCTCGAGAACAGGATCGTGGGTGTAGCCCTGCCGGATGTTGGCAGCGCGGGCCTGATCGGCGGCCTTCTTGCGCTTGGCAATGGCCTCCGGGGAACGATCGGGACGGGCGGAATGGATGTTCATCTGCCAATCTCCAGTTGCCTTGCACCCTAGCAAGAAAAGTGCTGAAAATCCAGCACTTTGGGGTGATTTTCGGCGGATCTGAAGTGGGCGCCCGGCTTTTGGCCGGGCGCTTTACAGCGATTAATCGCGGGGTTCCCATTCGATGATCGCCTGCAGAGTCGGATCGTCCTGGCCCGGGAAGCGGCCGAGATTGGCGTTGAAGCTGAGGCGCTTGATCGAGAGCGTGTAGTAGGGCTTGCCATCCGCGTTCTTCTTTTTCCAGATGCCGCCGACCTCGATGTCATGCCCGCGCGGAGACTTGGCATAGACGCGATGCGTCGGTGCTTTTTCGTTATCCGAGCTGAACGGCACAGCGTTGATGTCCAGGTCGCGTTCGATGGTGGAGATGAGGCCCTTGCCCTTGGCGGCGTCGAGGTCGTCAGCATCGAACTGGATGTAGTTGGTGGTGGTCATGTCAGTCACTCCTCTTTGGTGGTTGCAATGATCGTTCACATGGCACGGCGGAAAGCGGTGTGCACCGAAGGCTGGAGCGCAGCGGAAGAGGCCGGCGGGCACAAAAATTTGTCGCGCGAGGAAGCCGCAGGCGGGGAAATTTTTGGGACAGCCGGCTTTGCGCAAACCGCGTCGACGTGCCAACGAGCGTCAAAAGCAACCACCGCAGAGGCGTGAGACATGACTCCTTTGGCAACATTCCCCCTGTTCGTTGTCGACCTGACACGACAAGAAATGAGCCTATATTAGTCATTATCCGAGACCATGCAACGAGCTTTGCAGGCTTTTGCTCCCGACACGTGAAGCAATATGGCTCGCGTCGCCTGCCATTCGATAGCACCAATTTGACTATCTACGGTAAAGGCATCTTTGAGGACTTGGCGCGGCGATAGAGATACGGACTTTCGATCTCAGCGGACCAGATCCCCAAACAGTTGCCACGCGCGCGGTTCTCGGCCTCGCCGTACTCAACCAGGCTAATAGGATGGGAAGACGGCAGATATCGCAGCATCGCCTCGGCTAGCCCGGCGTTCACCATGGCGAGGCCCACATCAGTATCGCCGATGAAGCACTGCCCGACCAATCGGCGATACCGGTCTTGGTCGATGATTTCGCAACGGACGTGCTGTCCGTCGATCATCTTTCGAAGGTAACTGCGAGCAATGACACCGCAACGCCAGGTTTGGCCGTCCTTCAAGCCGGTCTGGTCGAGTTCGCATGCATCGATTGCGGCAATCCGAATGCGCTGCTGACGGATACTGATCGTGTCACCGTCGATTACCCGCGCCTGGCCGGACCATGCCGACGGCTCGGCCGCCGCATCCATGCACCAGATTACGGCCACGGCCGCCAATATCGTTCGAAATCTCAATTCAATGCCTCCATGGAATTGCGGGCTGCCAGCCCGAAAATCGACCGGGCAAGATGAAGCTCGCCGGCTGCGGCGCGGTCCGTCATGGCCCGCAAGTAGCCGCCCGGCGATTTAACTTCCTGCCGGTCGTATTTCTGCAGCGTCACCGCGATTGCGACCGCTGCTTGCTGCTCGCCCATCTGTTCGACGGCGCGGCGGCGCGCATCATCGGAAATGCCCGTCAGGCGGCACATTTGCGGCACGAGCCGCGCTAGATCGGCCCAACTGCGGGGCTGGGCAAAGCCGTAGGCCTTTAAGGCCGGTATTGCCCGCACCAGGTCTTGCAATGCCACTACCGCCTGCGGCTGGCGCTCTCGCCCGTTGACTTGGCGCAAGCCGCCCCCCAGGCTTGGTTCATAAGCCCTCTTGCTGGCGGAGCCAGCCTCTAGCAGATAAAATTGTTCGGCGTCAGCCGAACGCCGATTATCATTACTCTCTTCAAGAGGATCAGGGTTTGTAGTCTGTTTGTGCATGCCGTTTTCGGCATACGTGCATGTCGTGTTTTCTGTTTCCGACGCAGATTCTGAACGGCGTGGAAGCTGCAACAGGCGCTCCACAAACCAGTCGAAAAGTGCTGAAGCACGTCTAAGAAGGGCGCTCGGCGCCTTGGAGGCAACGCCGACAAGGGCGACGACCCGTTCGACGCGGGCCGCAATGCGAGCCAGGGCGCGATCCGACGGCCTTGTAGCCGTTGCCAGCGCATAGCGTAGGTTGCGCAGCGCGCCGCGATAGCGGCGCAATGCAGCGCTAGCCGCCGACTTTTCGGCCTTGGCCTGCCGCACGAGCTGGTCCAGCTCGCGATAGCGGGCGATGAGAATCCGCATGTCGATGCCGCAACCGTCTACAATCGCACCATCGCCATTTCGCACCGGGTAGCGCTTGTAATTGCCGCTATCCTGCATCGTGATCAAGCCAGCATCGAAAAGGCTGGACAGCAATCGGCTCACACGACCGGCTGAGCGGCCGATTTCGAAGCCGAGCTGCTGGTTGGACTTGAAGATAATCGGACGGCCGGACTTGTCAAAGGCCTCGGCCGGGGCCGTGTAGACCAGAGTCACCAAAAGATGGCTTTCGGTCGCGCTGATCAATCCAGTGCAAGTGAGGTTTTGTGCAAGCATGGCAAGCTGGCCGCGCGTCACCGTTCCGATCTCGGCCGACTGTGCCAGTCGCCGGTAATCGGCACGTTGTGGCGTCATTCGGCGACCGATTGGCCGCCGATCCGTATGAGGGTCACCCATGTCCTCGTCTCCTTTGTTAGGGACCAGGCAAAGCTTCCCCGTTCACCGAAGCGGTGTTTCTCAGTTGACAAGGAAGGGAGGGTTTGCGAGAAAGGTTTTGGCTTATTTTTCAATTGCAAACCCGCTTCCGGATTTTCGTTCGGGAGCGGTTTTTCTTTTTCTGGGCCGGTCTGTCTCTCCGTCTTAAAACGTTAGAATGCGCGAGTCGGAACCATGCTGATTCCGATGATTTGCGAAGCATAACCGGAATAACCGATTTGGTGCAAGAATTGTGCCACACACGCCGTCCGCCAGGAGAGCCTAATGGCTCGTGTGACGCGACTTTCCTTGATTTTCCGTGTTTTTCAAGCGCACCACTTCTCGACCCGGCATTTGTGGTGGTATACCGTATTGGCTCGCCAGAGCTGGCATGGCGTACCATGTCGGCTGTACAGGGCGGGAAGGGGAGTTTGAGGGGGAGG